>NZ_JAHPTU010000006.1:0-244627 GCF_025514355.1 Acinetobacter sp. WU_MDCI_Abxe161 | reverse complement strand
CAGAAGTGAAACCTCTTAGCGCTGATGGTAGTGTGGGGTTACCCATGTGAGAGTAAGTCATCGCCAGCTCATTATTCTAAACACCCCCACAATTAGTGGGGGTGTTTTTTTATGCCTAGAAGATTTTAAAAATACTAAGGACGAGCTGTGTTATAAATATTAAGAAATTTAATCCTTTGAATATAAATAATAAGGAAAAGCACCTATGGTAGTTTATGGTGATTTGGGTTCGGGTAACTGTTATAAGGTTAAATTATTACTTTCCTTATTAAATATTAATCATAGGTGGATTCACGTTGATATTTTAAAAAAGGACACTCAAACAGCAGATTTTTTATCCTTAAATCCTAATGGGAAAATACCTGTATTAGTGCTGGATGATGGTCGTGTTCTGAGTGAATCAAATGCTATTTTAGGTTATGTCGCTGAAGGAACAAAATTTATTCCTACAGATCCTTTTATTAAAGCAAAAATGTATCAGTGGATGTTCTTTGAGCAGTATAGCCATGAACCATTTATTGCAGTTGCTCGTTTTATTAATAAATATTTAGGCTTACCAGCAGAAAGAATAGAGGAATATTATAATTTACAGCCCAAAGGCCATAAAGCATTATCAATTATGGATAAAGCTTTAGTAGAGCATGACTATCTTGTTGGAAATGAATTAACTATTGCTGATATTGCCTTATATGCGTATACGCATGTCGCTGAAGAAGGTGGCTTTGATTTAACGTTATATCCAAATATTCAAGCATGGTGTCAAAGGATTCGAGAATATTCAGGTTATTTAGATATGATTTAAATAAAAAAGAACTCATATAGAGTTCTTTTTTATATCTGAATATCTGATTTAGAAGTGTGCTTCCAAGCCTATATAGGGACCTTTGAACTCAAATTTAAGATCATTATTATCATAGTCATCTAAATCGATATTAAGTACGCGATAACCTGCTGTTAAACCAAGATCAATGAGAAGGTTATCTGCAAATTTATACTTCACTTCTGCTAATGCGTCAGTAATTCGTGCTTCATCAAAGTTTGTATAGGTTGCTTCACCTTTAGCACTTAAGCCTGTAAATGGAAGTTTTACTTCTCCCGACAAATAAGCGATAGGATAAGTTTTATCAATATCCACGCGCTTACCTGTATAAGCAGTAATATCACCATTTAATACTGTTGCACCAAGACCAGCATCCACACTGACGATATTATCTAGTAATTCATAGTAAAGGATAAAATCGCTATGATCTAAATCAACTTTATAGTTGGCTCGACCTAAAGTTTCCGATTTAGTTTCCGTATCTAAATTTACGTAGCGAATTTTTGCATTTGGGATAAATGGAATTGGGTGTTCTACTGCTAATGAGATTTGAGCACTGCCTTTTTGATCTAAATCTTGATCTTCAGCTGATTGAGAAGACATATTCGCTTTACCGTCATAAAACCAGTAACCTACGTCTCCTTTTACTCCTACAAAGTCTGCTTGAGCAAAGCCACTTAAGCCCATCCCGAGCGTTAATAAAGATATTTTTAATATTTTCATTTTTACATCCGCATAAAAGAAATCTTTGTGCGCATGATATAGACATCTTGCTACAGATGCATTGATAAAAAATAAAGATCTGGTACATATAATAGGAATAAATTTTTATACATAGAAAAAGTTTATTTATTTCAAATAATTATTATTAGATGCTTAATTTAGAAGATTCTGATTAGCTAAAAATTTTAGTATAAATTTTGTCATTTAGTTATATGAGGGTATTAAGTCTAATTTGAAAATCAGAGAATTATGAATAAATTAGTGGATAAGTAGAGTAATTAAGGAAGCGTTTTTAAGGGTTGGAAGAAAATGTCATTGAACAATAAAGTTGAGCTACAAGTAGTAGAACGTAAATATAAGCTGAAAAATAACCAATTGTGAAAAAAACTAATAAAATTCGTAAAATTTCTGACGGAAATTACAGTAAAAAGAAATAAAAACAGGTATTGTTCAGCTATATAGGGGCAAAAAATGGACAAAAATCTTTAAGGAAGAATTTTCTATTTTTGCTTGTTTGTTAAGGGAATAAAAATACTCAAAAGGTTCGTTTTATTTTCTACAAACACAAAAGTATTTTTTGGTTCTTTTTTTGCATGCGGAATAACAATCAACAATAGCAGTAAAAATAAGTAATCTTTTAACATTAGGTGTTCTATGACAGATTCTCGTGAAAACTGGACGTCACGATCTGGTTTTATTATTGCAGCCGTTGGTTCGGCTGTAGGCTTAGGTAATATCTGGCGCTTTCCATACGTTGCTTATGAAAATGGTGGAGGAGCGTTTCTTATTCCCTATCTATTGGCACTCATTACTGCTGGTTTACCGTTACTATTTTTAGATTATGCGGTAGGTCATCGTAGTACTAATTCCCCTCCTAAAGCTTATCGCGCCCTATTTAAAGGCGGAGAAACATTAGGTTGGTGGCAGGTTTGTGTCTGTATCATCATTGGTTTGTATTATGCAAGTGTACTCACCTGGGCTGGTAGTTATGTTTACTTCTCTATTGGTCAAATGTGGGGAAGCGATCCGGAAGGTTTCTTCTTTAATACCTATTTGCAAACCACAAAAGCAACCGGTTTTGATTTACAGTTTGTAGGTCATTTATTCTGGCCGATTGTTGGGATTTGGGCACTTACTCTAATCATTCTTTATGGTGGCGTGAAAAAAGGTGTGGAATTATCAAATAAGATTTTCATGCCATTATTATTCATTCTCTTCACTATTTTAGTGATTCAATCATTACGTTTACCAGGCGCAGTTCAAGGCTTAAACGCTTTCTTTACGCCGAACTGGTCAGCAATGATGGATTATAAAGTTTGGTTAGCAGCTTATGGCCATACTTTCTTCTCACTATCTGTTGGTTTCGGGATCATGGTGACTTATGCATCTTATTTGAAACCAAAAACGAATTTAACAGGTTCTGGTTTAATCGTTGGTTTTGCAAATGCATCAACAGAAATTTTAGCTGGTATTGGTATTTTTGCTGCGCTTGGCTTTATGGCACATGCGGCAGGTACAGAAGTTAAAGATGTGGTGAGTGGCGGGATTGGATTAGCATTTATTGCCTTCCCTAAAATTATTTCAAGTTTAGGTACAGGTGCTGATTTATTTGGTTTCTTATTCTTCTCTTCGCTTTTCGTCGCAGGTATTTCTTCGATGGTAAGTATTTTGGAAGTACCTATTGCAGCAATGCAGGATAAATTGAAATGGGGTCGTAAAAAAGCTGTAACCATTATTGGTGGTGGTAGTGCGCTTGTATCAATTATTTTATTCTCAAGTGTAAACGCAATTAAGTTAGTTGATATCGTTGACCACTTTATCAATAACATCGGTATTATTGGTGGTGCTTTACTTTCTATTATTACCGTGGCTTGGTTTAAGCGTTCTGCATTGAAGGAACTTCGTGATCACGTGAATCGCATCTCAACTATTCAATTAGGTAAGGGATGGGATTTCACTTTAACAGTCATTACATCATTAATCTTGTTAACTACACTCAGTATGACTGTATTTAATTTGATCAAAAATGGCTATGATACTTATAGTATGAGCTTACAAGGTGTATTCGGCTGGGGTAGTGTGATTTTCTGTGCAGTCGTTGCAATCGTTTTAAGCAAAATGAAAGATCGCTAGGAGGATAGAATAATGAATACTTCAGCAATCGTGATGATGGTAATTTCGATGGTGTTTTTATGGGGTGGTTTGGTTTTATCCATTATCCATTTATCGAAGCATCCTGAAGAGTTAGATGACGTTTTAGAAGAAGTAAAAGATCAGCACACACTTTGATACTGATCGAGTAAAAAAGCAGGCTTTAAGCCTGCTTTTTTTATGCAATTTTCTGAATTTTACAATAATAAAATCCATCACCAGACTGCGCTTGTGGCAATAATTGTCTGCCATGGGTTTGTTCAATTCCCCAAGCTGCTTCGATTTTCACTTCTTTTGCATCAGTATGCTCTGTAAAGAAGTCGATCATCTGTTGTTCATTTTCAGCTTTTAAAATTGAACAGGTGATATAGAGCAATGTGCCGCCAACTTTGAGCTGTTGCCACATATGGTCCAAAATTTGCTTTTGTAGTTCAATGGTTTGCGCTATATCGCTAGATTGGCGCAATAGGCGTATGTCAGGATGACGACGAATTACACCTGTTGCAGAACAAGGCGCGTCAAGCACAATACAATCTACTGGCTGTGCAGGCATCCATTGGGTTGCATCGGCTGCCAAGATTTCTGTATGGCTTTGGTCTAGCTGTAGTCGGTTTAAGTTCTCAGTCACACGGACTAAACGACTCGGGTCCTGATCAATGGCAATAAGCTGAGCAGGTTTAAACTTTTCGAGTAAATGAGCTGTTTTACCCCCGGGGGCAGCACATGCATCAATAACTGTTTTATTGTTTAAATCAGGCAATAAGTTTGCACATAGTTGCGCATGTTCATCCTGTACCGAGAACCAGCCCTGTTCAAAACCAGGTAACTGAGTGATTTGTACAGATTGCTCAAGAACAATACCTGCTTCAGACAAAGTACATGCACGTGCCTGAATTTCTAAACTCTGTAATTTTGCTAAATAAGCATCACGGCCAATATGTCGTTGGTTCACTCGTAAGGTTAAAGGCGCAACTTGTTTTAATGATTGGCAGAGAGCTTCAGTTTGTTCACCCCAATCCTTTTTTAATCGTTTGAAAAGCCAACTTGGTAAGCCATGTGCTTGTTGTAAACCTTGCTCGAACTCATCAGTTTCACGAGTAGCTCGGCGCAAAATAGCATTTACAATACCACTGAGTGCAGGGAACCCAAGTTGTTTAGTCGCATCTACTGTTTCCGAGATGGCAGCGTGCGCTGCAATACGCGTGCATAAAACTTGATAAAGACCAACGTATAGGCAGGTTTCTACTGTCTCATTGTTTAAAGGTTTGCTCAGCAAAGGTAAGCTAATTGATTTAAGTGCAAACCATTGGCGCAATGTACCTAAAACGAGCTCATGAAATAAAGCACGATCGCGCTCTGCAACTTGATTGAGCTGTGTATTTAAAATACTCGCGAGCGATTGACCTTGCTGGACTTTTAATAATGTCTGGACGACTTGAGCACGCAGGTTAAAACGTGAGGAGTTTGAGGTAACCTGACTCATGGCAAAATTTGTCCTACGTGAAGTTTTTGAGTTTGTGCAATTTGTTGAGCGTTTAATGCTTTGCCACCCGGCCATTGCACGCTAGTCAAACAAATAAATGAATCTTGACCACAAGCAACGTGTACGCCTTGTTTATCGATTGCAATAATTTCACCAGCTTGAGCATTTGCTTTGCTTTGACTAGAAATTGTTGAGTTCCAGACACGCAGAGCATTATTTTCATCAAGTTGAACAAACGCGACGGGCCAAGGATTAAATGCACGGATATTTCGGTCAATTTGCACAGCTTCAGTTGACCAGTCAATACGAGCTTCTGATTTCACTAATTTATGTGCATAGACCGTTAAGCTTTCGTCTTGAACTTCGCGTTCTGCTAAATATTTTTGTAGTGTTTCTTCCGACTCGAGTACCGCACAAATTGCCGTTGCACCTTGAGCGGCTAGTTTGTCGTGTAAAGTCGCTGATGTATCTTCGTTAGTGATTGGGCAATAAGTTTTATACATCATATCGCCTGTATCTAAACCAGCTGCCATTTGCATGATAGTGATTCCGGTTTCCTCATCACCCGTTGCAATTGCACGCTGAATTGGTGCTGCACCGCGCCAGCGTGGTAATAGTGAGCCGTGAATATTTAAACAGCCATATTTCGGTGTATCGAGCACAGTTTGTGGAAGGATTAAACCATAGGCAGCAACTACCATGACATCAGCGCCTAAAGCGGCCAGTTCTTGTTGAGCTGCTAAACCTTCTTCAGTTGAAGCTTTGAAATGAAGCGGTTGATAGACAGGAATATTATGTTCAAGTGCAAGCTGTTTTACAGGAGAAGGCGTTAGTTTTTGTCCACGACCCGATTTACGATCTGGCTGAGTATAAACCGCGATAATTTCATGGGAAGTTTTTAATAAAGCCGCCAATGCTGTTGCAGCAAATTCGGGGGTGCCAGCAAAAATAATTTTCACAAATGCAATCCAAAAAGAGTTTACGCGTAGTATACGTGAAAAACGATTGAAGCCCTAAACTCATGGAGATTGAGCGTTTTAGTTTTTAAATAGTGAACAAAAAATTATTGAAAAACTTTTATTAATAAAAAAAGGTTATGAAAAAATAAAAAATTATTCATGTAAGTTTTGCTAAATATTGACTGACTATTACGGTTCTTGGCTTTCCGAATATTATTTGCTTCTATAGAATGGAGAATGATCAAATTATGATGATGAGTCAATATTCCGACTGATCTAACGCTATCTCAGTATCATTCGCCAGAGCGGGAAAAATTCTGCTCAAGCACAACTTGTTGGAAACACTAATGCCTGACTATCGTTCAAAAACATCGACACACGGAAGAAATATGGCTGGCGCACGTGGCTTATGGCGTGCAACAGGAATGAAAGATGAGGATTTCGGCAAACCGATTATTGCGGTGGTCAACTCATTTACTCAATTTGTGCCGGGCCATGTACATCTTAAAGATCTAGGGCAGCTTGTCGCGGCAGAAATTCATGCAGCAGGTGGTGTTGCTAAAGAGTTCAATACGATTGCAGTTGATGATGGGATCGCAATGGGGCATGACGGCATGCTTTATTCACTTCCATCACGTGATTTGATTGCTGATTCAGTTGAATATATGGTGAATGCACACTGTGCAGATGCCATGGTTTGTATTTCAAACTGTGACAAGATTACTCCGGGAATGCTCATGGCTGCGATGCGTCTGAATATTCCTGTTGTTTTTGTGTCTGGCGGACCAATGGAAGCGGGTAAGGTCAAGTTCCGTGGTAATGAAAAAGCGATTGACCTTGTAGATGCAATGGTTGTTGCAGCTGATGAAAGTTATACAGACGAAGAAGTTGAAGAGTTTGAACGTTCGGCATGTCCAACCTGTGGTTCATGTTCAGGTATGTTCACTGCAAACTCAATGAACTGTTTAACAGAAGCTTTAGGTTTATCTTTACCGGGTAATGGTTCGATTGTTGCCACGCATGCAAACCGTAAAAAATTATTCTTAAAAGCAGGTCAGCTTATTGTTGAATTAGCTAAGCGCTATTACGAACAAAACGACGCAAGTATTTTACCTCGTTCGATTGCAACAAAGGCTGCATTTAAAAATGCGATGACCCTTGATATTGCAATGGGTGGTTCAACCAATACTGTTCTACATTTATTGGCTGCGGCAAGTGAAGCAGAAGTTGATTTTACAATGGACGATATTGACGAGTTATCACGTCGAGTTCCTGTATTGTCGAAAGTAGCGCCTGCAAAACAAGACGTTCATATGGAAGATGTACACCGTGCCGGCGGTATTATGGCCATCTTGGGTGAGCTTGACCGCGCGAAGTTGCTTGATGTATCGGTGCCGACTGTACATGAGAAAACTTTAAAAGATGCATTAGATAAGTGGGACATTATTCGTACTGAAGATGCAGACGTTTACGAATTCTATCGTTCATCTCCGGGTGGTGTTCCAACTCAAGTTGCGTTCTCTCAAAATCGTTACTATTCAACGTTAGATGGTGATCGTGAAAAAGGTGTGATCCGTAATGCAGAACATGCTTTCTCTAAAGATGGCGGTTTAGCAGTTCTATACGGCAACATTGCGCTTGATGGTTGTATCGTGAAAACTGCGGGTGTTGATGAATCGATCTTGAAATTTACGGGTAAAGCGCGTGTATTCGAGAGCCAAGATGCAGCTGTAGATGCAATTTTAGGTCATGACATTAAAGCTGGCGATGTGGTTGTGATTCGTTACGAAGGCCCACGTGGTGGTCCGGGTATGCAAGAAATGCTTTACCCAACTAGCTATCTTAAATCGAAAGGTTTAGGTAAAGACTGTGCATTAGTAACGGATGGTCGTTTCTCTGGTGGTTCATCAGGTCTTTCGATTGGTCACGTTTCACCAGAAGCGGCTGAAGGCGGTGCAATTGGTTTGGTTGAAGATGGTGATACTATTGAAATCGATATTCCAAACCGTACCATTCACTTGAATATTGACGATGCGACTTTAGCGCATCGCCGTACAGTTCAAGAAGCGAAAGGCTGGCATCCGAAAGAAGAACGTAAACGTAAAGTATCAAAAGCGTTAAAAGTTTATGCAATGCATACAACAAGTGCAGCGAAAGGAGCTGTACGCGTTCTATAAAATATTCAATTTTAATAATTGAGTAGGAATCATGCACCCTTTAACACGATGAATTGCTATCATGTTAAGGGTGCATTTTTCATGTCTGGTAAAAAAAATCAGCTTGTAGAAAAAGGTGTTTTTAGATCATTCTATGGGTTTGCCATAAAATGGTGATAAAATCTTCACCTACGTAGAAACTTGCTAAAAACATGACTTATTTTCTGCGTAAACTACGGTAGTTATATTTCATCTCGACTACTGTTTTACCTTGCACTATGATCAAAATAATCTTTGATCACGCTTAGGATTTAATTTTTAGAGGCACAACTCATGTCACTGCTACGCCGTTGGTTTGACCCTATTCGATCGAGCTGGTTTTACCAAAAGCCTTCTCGTCAAGCGGTGTTACCCACGGAAAATGGTTTAAGTATTTATTTACGACTTGATGATGTGTATAGCTATTTGGCTGTTCAGCAATTGTCTCAGCTAGATGAAATTTTAAGTGATGAACTTAAGCCTTTAAAAATTATTATTTCGCATACGGCTTCTGAACCTCCAAACAGCATGTCGCATGAAGAGTGGCAAAATTATTGTTTAAATGATGCCAAGATATTAGCCAAACAACATCGTTTCGGTTTCGATGAATTTCCAGAAATCCCAAGCTCAGAATCTTTAAAACAAGCGGCAGTCATATTAAAAAGAACCCCATTACAAGGTCAGAATTTCTTCCATTTACTAGAAGATATTTTCCACATGCTTTGGCAACAACAATATGGAAAGTTACGTACTTTACATGCCATGGCAGTTAAACATCAGCTTCCTCAACATTTCTCAGAACGTATTTTTACGGATGAGCCTGTACCTGCGGCATACTTTGAATTTGGTGGACGTAAATATCACGCAGTAGATGATTTATTACGTTTGACTCGTCGTTTGAAGCAGCAAAAGCTACTGACTGGTAATCCGATTTTTTTAATTAATCATATCGAATGGCGTGAACATTTGATTAACGATGCTGAGGCGCTTACCGAGATTCAGACGCTTCATCCTGAGCTTGATGTCTATATTGCTTTAGAAGACCCAATGAGTTGGTTGTTACTTGCTTATATCAAGGAAGAACTGGCCGATTATTATGATATTCAACTAAAAGTTTACCCTTTAAGTTATCAAGGTCGAGATTGGTTTGACTGGAGTTTGGCGACACGTGTTTCTAAAAGAACAGGTGTAGCCTTTACACCATTTTGTCGTCCTACCGAGGAAAGTACACTGGAAATGGCAAAGCTTTTCTATAGTGTGCAAGAAAATCAGCAAATCGATACGATTTTTACGATCCTTCAAGCGGTTTGGACAAAAGGAAAAGATTTATCTTTCTTAAAGCATTTTCAACAGTTACAGCAACAGTTGGGAATTGAGCAGCTAACCGACCAAGATGTGCAATCTGTTTTGGCGCAAAATGATGCCTTGTGTAAAGATAAACATCAGCCTGATTTACCGGTTTTAGAATTGCGTATTGATGGCCAGACTTATGTATTTAATAGCTTGTATCGTGTGTGGATGATTGAAAGTATTTTTAGCAATGTATTAGAAGAGAAATATAAAACAGCCTCAACTTTTAATTGAGGCCCACTTCTAAAAACAAGAATAGGGCAGAACCTGTTTTTTCCGTAGCATAACCCTGTAGGAAACGGAGATAAACAGTGACATTTCTAGCAATTATTATGGTGGTGTTTGCCTTTGCGGGCATGATTAAAGGCATGATCGGTTTAGGATTACCCGCAGTATCGATGGGTTTACTCACCATCGCAATGAGCCCTTTTCAGGCAGCATCTCTGCTTATTGTTCCCTCAATGGTCACCAATGTCTGGCAACTTTTTGCTGAAGGACATGTCTGGGCGTTTATTCGCCGTTTCTGGACGTTACTTGTCGGCATTATAGTAGGTTCAATATGGAGCTTTTTACCTACTTTAAGTCAAAGTCATGGGCATAGTAGTGAAATCTTATTAGGCTGTATGTTGGCCTTATATGGTCTCTATGGACTGTGCGTAAAGAAACTTCCACACTTAGGAAAGCATGAACGTTGGCTATCACCAATTATTGGATATATCGGTGGAGCAGTAACTGTAGCAACAGGTGTCATTATTATTCCAATCGTTCCTTATTTGCAGTCTTTACATTTAAAACGTGACGAGCTGGTTCAGGCTTTGGGATTAACCTTTACGGTGTCTACCATTTGTCTTGCAGTGTTTTTACACCATAACCCTATGTCGGGAATAACACTGGACTATCGTTTATCGTTTGCTGCATTGTTGGCAGCGCTCGTTGGAATGTGGGTGGGTAAAAAAATTCGTTACCGCTTAAATGAGCAAAAATTCCGTCGTATATTTTTTATAGGCTTGATGTCATTAGGTCTTTATATGATTTTGCATTAAGCCAATTTTTCAGGACGATGCTGCAATAAAAAATCTGCAAACTGTTGGTAACTGCTAGGCAGCTGGTTGAAATTTTGGGTCGCCAAAAGCAGTTTACGATTTGCCCAAGCACCTTGCAGTTGAATGGAATGAAAATCATAGTTTGATTGCAAACGCTGTGCAGCACGAGCTGGCATAATCGCAATTCCAACGCCTTTGGCAACGACCTCAGCAATCGCCCCAAAGTTAGGTAAGCGCAAACGGTACTGTATGTTAAAGCCTAATAACTTAGCTTGAGTTTCAATGGACTGTTGCAAAGAGTGATGGGACTTAAGACCAATAAAACCATAGCTTAAAGCCTCTACCAAGTTCAGCTCTTGATATTGAGCTAACTCATGCGTAGCAGGACAAATCAGAACTAACGGATCACTCGCAAATTCTTTCGTTTGCAAATGTCTGGTATCAAAAAAACTGGAGACCAAGCCAAGGCTCGCAATTCCTTGCGTGAGTGCATCTACAATTTCCGAGCTTTCTGCCTCATGTAAATCAATATTCATTTCAGGATGAAGCACTAAATATTGAGGTAATAACGGAGGCAAATATTCGCTTTGTGCAGAAGAGTTACACCAAAGCGTTAATGACTCTGATGTAGGTGGCCTAAAGCGCTGCATTTCTTGTTCGAGTTGATCTTTTTGTGCTAAAAGCTGACGAGCATGTTCTACAAACGCGTGTCCTGCTGTGGTGAGTTCTACGCCAGTAGTTTGGCGAAGAAATAAGGGCGTTTCAAAATATTGTTCGAGTTTTTTAATACGTTCGCTGGCGGCTTGAAGTGAAATTGCAGAGCGGTCTGCACCTTTGGTTAGACTACCTGTAGAGACAATATGAAGAACCAGCTGTAAATCAAAAAAATCAAAACGCATGACAGGAAACGTATTGAAGAGTAAAAAGTCATCATACTAAATCGTAATGAAAAAAGGCAGCTTGCGCTGCCTTTTTGAATTTAAGTTTTATCTTTTAAACTAAACAGCCAATTTAAAATAATGGCTGCAAAAGTTGCAGTACCAATACCACCTAAATTGAAATTACCGAACAATAATTCAAAGTTACCAGCACCTAAAATAATCGTTACAGAGGCAACAATTAGATTTTTATTGTTAGAAAAATCAACTTTGTTTTCGATCCAGATTTTGGCCCCAGCAATGGTAATCAAACCAAACACAACAATAGATGCGCCTGTTAAGACAGCACTTGGAATGGTACTAATTACCGCGCCAAATTTTGGAGATAAACCTAAGAAAATTGCGAAGATACCTGCAATTACAAAAACAATGGTTGAGTACACACGAGTGACTGCCATCACCCCAATGTTTTCGCCATAAGTAGTCATGCCCGGAGCACCGACACTACCGGATAGCGTTGTTGCTAAACCATCTGCGACAAATGCTTTGCCTAATTGTGGAGTCAGATTTTCACCAGTCATTGCGCCAACAGCTTTGATGTGCCCTAGGTTTTCTGCTACTAAAATAAGCGCAACTGGCGCAATAATTAGCATAGCCTTGGTGTCAAAAGTAGGATGTGAAAAGCTTGGAATCCCAAACCATGCGGCTTGTGAGATCTGGCTAAAATCGATTGGTTTACCTAAACCTAGCCCATTGGTGGTGATGGCATAAATGACATAAGCCAAAATCAAACCAACCAATAGAAGTAGACGCTGCAATAAGCCACGCGTAAAGACTGCAATACTGCCCATACAAAGTACGGTAATTAAAGCCATCCACATTTCAAATGGTTGGCCTGCAACGCCTTTAATGGTAACAGGTGCAAGGTTGAGACCAATAATCATCACAATGGCGCCAGTCACTACAGGCGGCATGAGTTTTTCAATCCAGCGCGTACCCGTAAGCATCACAATAAAACCGATGATGGCATAAAAAACACCACATGCTACGATTCCACCTAAAGCTATCGATAGATTTGGATTGGCGCCCGAACCTGTAATATGCCCAGTTGCAGCTGCAACCACACCAATAAAGGCAAAACTTGATCCTAAATAACTCGGAACACGACCACCTGTAATTAAAAAGAACAGGATGGTACAGATTCCAGACATTAAAATAGCAAGGTTAGGATTAAACCCCATGAGTAATGGCGCTAATACAGTTGCTCCAAACATGGCAAATGCATGTTGAATACCTAAAATAGCACTTTGAACGGGTGGGAGATATTCATTGGTAGAGACCGGCCGATGGTCAACGTCACCTTGGTAAGGCTGCCATTTGGGAAACCAGTTGGACATAAAATAAGCTCATTATTTTTTAATTGGTGCAATGATACTCTTTCTTGAGAATGCATTTAATCTCTAGAGAGAAGTATGTATGTGAAAAGCAATTATTTTTTAACGATCGGTATAATTTTATGTTTTCTAAATATAAGGAATTAGTTATTTTTTTATCATAAAAATTAATTTTTTGATTTTAAAAAAAATATTATAAAAAATAGAAAATCGAGGAAAATTTAAGAAAAATAGAGAACTTTGCAAGTAAAAAGCAGCACATCATGATGCACTGCTTTATAAAACAATCGGTAAAATTAGTTTAGCCTGTATTACGTAAACCAGCCGCGATACCTGCAATACTCACCATAAGTGCATGGTCAACAGGGGTATTCTCTGCCTGACGTTCAGCGAGATAATCACGACGTCGCTTCATGAGTTCAGCTTGTAAAAGATGCAAAGGCAATAAGTATGGTTTACGAACCTGCATAGACTGATCGAGAACTTCATTATTGCTAAGAAGCTTTGATTCATCTTTTAATGCAAGCAAGGTTTCCACAGCATCTTTTAGACGTTGGCGTAATTGGTTGCCAAGAACTTTCAAATCTTCATCTTCAGTCAGATGAGACTCGTAATAGAGTGCAATGTTGGCATCGGCTTTAGACAATACCATTTCCAGCATATCAATGAGTGTTTGGAAATAAGGCCATTGCTGGAGCATTTCATCAAGTGTCGCTTTTTGTTGATCGGCAATCACTTCATTAATTGCTGCGCCAGTACCTAACCATGCAGGTAACATCAAACGGATTTGTGTCCAAGCAAATACCCATGGAATCGCACGTAAAGACTCGATGCCCCCACTTACTTTTCGTTTTGCAGGACGCGAGCCTAAAGGCAACATTTGTAATTCAAGTTCAGGTGTAACCGTACGTAAATACTTCACAAAATGTGGGTTTTCACGAACTGTTTGACGGTAAACCTTAACAGAATGATCAGTCATGCGGTTCATGAGTTCACGCCATTCGGTTTTAGGTTCCGGTGGCGGTAATAAGGTCGCTTCAAGTGTTGCTGCGGTATAGATCTCAAGGTTTTGCATAGCAATGCCTTCTAGACCAAATTTGAAGCGGATCATTTCCCCTTGCTCTGTGACACGGATTGCACCAGAAATTGAACCAGGAGGTTGTGAGAACAACGCCTGTTGGGTTGGAGCACCACCACGGCTAATTGAGCCACCACGGCCGTGGAACAGCGTTAACTGTACGCCGTGTGTTTGAGCAATTGCTGTTAGCTCTTCTTGAGCACGATATTGCGCCCAGTTGGCAGACATGAAACCCGCATCTTTTGCAGAGTCGGAGTAACCAATCATGACTTCG
Organism: Acinetobacter sp. WU_MDCI_Abxe161; assembly: GCF_025514355.1. NCBI lineage: Bacteria > Pseudomonadati > Pseudomonadota > Gammaproteobacteria > Moraxellales > Moraxellaceae > Acinetobacter > Acinetobacter sp. WU_MDCI_Abxe161. The sequence goes on along the minus strand of NZ_JAHPTU010000006.1, from coordinate 230,279 downwards.
TGTTTACCCTGAATGTGCTGTTTGTACCAATGCATATTGAACAGCGTATTCATGGTCGTTGCAGCGCCATCTAAATCTTTTAAAGTTTCAAACAGAGGAACTACACGTAAAGGATGTTGAATGCCAGCTTCTTTCTGCAATAACAATACAGCCAAAACATCACTTGGATATTCAGCCATAGAAATAATATAAGCCCCTAAAGACTCAGGTGGTTGGTCTGCCAAAGTACGCATGGTTGCAAATACTTCTTGAACATCTGGATGACCAATCAAACTCCCTTCAGGTTCATTAATGTATTTCGGTAGAAGTGGGCGTTTGCTTTGTAATTCCTGAATAAGGAAGTTTTGGCGCGCTTGTTCGGTCCATGACTCAAAATTACCTAAACCTAAATATTCGGTAATTGCTGAAATCGCTTGACGATGACGACCTGATTCTTGGCGAATATCAAGTTTAAGTAGTTCAATACCAAAACAGTTCACACGGTAAATAAAGTCGAGGAGTTGCCCATTCGCAATTTCAGGCAGATTACTATCGATTAAAGAGCGATAGCACAACAATAGTGGCTGTAAAAGCTCATCTTTGCTTTTAATGACATTGCTGTCGTCTGCTTCTAAGCCTTGTAGGCGCTGAGCTAACCAGTGGCGGGTCGCTTTTAAACGTTCTCGTGTTGCACGTAAATACTCACGATAAGGTTCGGCATGGTGACTACCAATGGCCTGAATCATTTCTTCAGAACACGTCTGGATTGAAAGTTCCCAACGTAAGTTTTCGATATCTCTTAGGTAGAGGTCAGCAGCTTGCCAGCGTGATAACCAGAGCACTTCTTGGGTAATTTGATGTGTAACATTTGGATTACCATCACGGTCTCCACCCATCCAAGATGCAAAACGTACTGGTGCAATGTTCAGTGGTAAATTGAGTTGGCAATTTTCTTGAACCAACTCATTTAATTCGCGAATGAATTTAGGTACAGCATTCCAAAGTGTTTGCTCAATTGTGGCAAAACCCCATTTTGCTTCATCGACTGGAGTAGGGCGGTGCTGTCTGATTTCATCCGTTTGCCATGCCGAACTAATTTGTTGCTTTAAGTTCGCTAGTGCATTTTGACGTTCGCGTGGCGTGAGTTTTTGCTGATCAAGCTGCGATAGGCAAGCATTAATATCATCATATTTTTGGATCAGGGTACGACGGCTCACTTCTGTTGGATGCGCCGTAAGTACCAGTTCAATCTTAAGATCACAAATTTGCTGGAACAGTTTTTCTGTCGAAATACTTTTATCTTTAAATTTTTGAAATAAGTGAACAAGGGGGTTCGGAGAGTTTGCATCCGGATCAAATTCTGCCTGTCTGCGGCTACGCACCACATGATATTGCTCAGCAATATTGGCAAAATTTAGGAAATGAGAAAACGCGCGGGTAAGAGGAAGTAACTCTTCATCGGGCAGTTCTAAAAATAATTGTTCTAGTTGCTTTTCGGCTTCAGCTTGACCATCACGTGCACCTTTGGCAAGAGCACGGATTTGCTCGATCTGATTAAACAGTTCTTGTCCTGCATGTTGTTTTAGGGTTTCACCTAACAAGTTGCCAAGTAAGCGGACATCCTCACGCAGTGGCGCATCGATTTGCTGAACCATGCTATTTTTCTCCTGTTCTTATTCTTATCGAATATAGCGCGATTAGCGAACATTCCAAGCTTTGAGCGTAAGAAAATGTGAATTTTTGCTTAAAAAATAACATTTAATTCGCATGTTGAGGCTGAAAAGATGACATGCACTCAGCACAACTTTTGACAATCGGACTTTGGTTTAATTCTGGTATTTGAGCAAGAATAAATGAATTGCATCTTGAATAATTTGTTCAAGCTCGTGCGCATTGGGTACAGCAATGATCCCCAGTAAAACCTTCTGGTGACGTACACCAAGCAATAAGGACAAAAGAAGCTCGGTTTGATAGGTTGGGTCATCGGTTTGAATAAAACCTAATTGAGCTGCTTTTTGCAAAAACTCAGTTAACTGATTTTGCAGTCGCGTATGTGATGCATCAAAAAACTGTAGGGCGAGTGGACTTTGTTCTGCTGCAAGTTCAAATAAAACATGTTCAAGTTTAAGTGCCTCAGGTGAGTAAATAATTTGCAAGGCGCGTGAACACACAATAAAGAGGGCTTGATAAAAATCTGCCGATGCATCTAATTCAAATTGTTTAGTACACAGTGTCTCTTCACAGGTTTCTGTAATCGCACAGATAAACAAGTTGGCTTTGTCTTGAAAGTGGTTATAGACCGTCAGTTTAGTTACACCTGCTTCCTGTGCAATCTGGTTCATGCTGGTACCGTGATAGCCAGATTTCAAAAAAATAGCTTTAGCGGCTTGTAAGATACGAGCACGTTTTTCTAGATCTTTCGGGCGTCCACTTTGATTAACTGTTTGCACAAAATCCTCTAAATAATAATTTTAAAAATAAACACTTACATGTTTTTCTTTAATTAATGTACCAATGGGTATATTAATTAAAAAATAAACGAACTATGATGCAAGCATATTGTGCCTTAAAAAATCAGTTTGAATAAGAGCGATAAGATATGAATGTGTTAAAACCTCTCATCATGAGTATGGTGATTGTTTGTATGGTCACATTAATGGGGTGTAGTGAAGAGACTCCAAAAGCAGAAGAAATACCCTATGTGATGGTGGCACAGCCCTTAACCACACTTAATGAACAAAAAAGCTATGCAGGGGATGTTCAAGCGAGACAACAAACGGCTTTAGCATTTCGGGTAGGTGGACAAGTTACGGCTCGTTACGTGGATGTAGGCGACCGGGTTAAAGTAGGACAAGTATTAGCAAAGCTTGATGTGGCAGATGCTCAGCTACAATTAAATGCTGCTAAAGCTCAGCTAGACAATGCACAGGCTTCAGCAAAAACGGCAGCAGATGAACTTAAACGCTTTCAGCAATTACTCCCGATTAACGCTGTAAGCCGTTCGCAATATGACACTGTAAAAAATCAATATGACGCAGCACAAGCAGCCTTACAGCAAGCTCGTTCTAACTATGAAGTTTCTGCCAACCAAACAGGTTATAACCAACTTGTTTCTAACAAAAATGGTGTTATTACTGCGCGAAACATAGAAATTGGACAAGTGGTGGCAGCAGGACAAGCTGCTTATCAACTTGCTATTGATGGTGAACGTGAAGTTGTCATTGGTGTACCAGAACAAGCGGTTAGCGAGATTAAAGTTGGCCAATCTGCTTGGATTACCTTGTGGTCTAAACCGAATGAAAAATTTGCCGGATATGTTCGCGAAGTTTCTCCTGCAGCGGACCAGTCCCGTACTTTTACAGTTAAGGTAGCACTCAAAGAAGGCCAGTCTGCTATTCAGCTTGGACAAAGTGCACGCGTATTTTTTAGTTCGACTCAAACCAACGTGATGAGCGTACCACTTTCGAGTGTTTCAGCAACAGATAACCAGCCTTATGTGTGGGTGGTTAATGCAAATCAAACTTTACGTAAAGTACCTGTAACGATTGGTGCATATGGCAAAGATAGCGTACCTATTTTAACTGGTTTAGCTCCAAATGATTGGGTTGTGATTGGCGGCGTACATCTGCTACGTGATAAACAGAAGATTCACCCGATTGACCGTGAAAACCGTGCGGTGAAAATTCAGGGAGTGAAACAGCCATGAAATTCAATCTCTCGGAGTGGGCATTAAAAAATAAAGGTCTGGTCCTTTATTTTATGCTCTTGCTTGGCATTATCGGCGCGATCTCTTATTCAAAACTCTCACAAAGTGAAGACCCGCCATTTACCTTTAAAGTCATGGTTGTACAAACCTACTGGCCGGGGGCAACTGCGAAAGAAGTTTCAACGCTGGTGACTGACCGTATCGAAAAGGAACTCATGACAACAGGGCAGTATGACAAGATTATGGCTTACTCCCGTCCGGGTGAGTCAATGGTCACATTCGTTGCCAAGGATTCACTGACTTCTGACAAGATTCCTGATGTTTGGTACAACGTTCGTAAGAAGGTGAATGACATTCGCCATGAACTACCAAATGGTGTACAAGGTCCATTTTTCAATGACGAATTTGGAGACACTTTCGGTAATATTTATGTTCTAACAGGCAAAGACTTTGACTATGCGCTTTTAAAAGAATATGCAGATCGTTTGCAATTACAGCTTCAAAGAGTCAAGGATGTGAGTAAGGTCGAATTGATTGGACTACAAGATCAAAAAATCTGGATTGAGATTTCTAACACTAAAGCGGTACAGCTTGGAATTCCGGTTACAGCAATTCAAGAAGCCTTACAAAAGCAAAATAGTATGGCAAGTGCTGGCTTTTTTGAAACGGGTACAGACCGTATTCAAATTAGGGTAAGTGGGCATTTACAAGATATTGAGGAAATTAAAAAAACACCTTTGTTGGTTGGTGATAAAACCATTCAACTGGGTGACGTTGCGGATGTCTATCGTGGTTTTAGCCAACCTGCTCAACCACGTATGCGTTTTATGGGTGAAAATGGTATTGGTATTGCCCTATCCATGCGTAAGGGCGGTGACATTATTGCCTTAGGTAAAAATCTGGAAACAGAGTTTGCCCAACTGCAAAAGACCCTACCTCTAGGTATGAAACTGCAAAAAGTTTCCGACCAACCTGTAGCAGTACAACGTAGTATTCATGAGTTTGTGAAGGTACTCGCTGAGGCAGTCATTATTGTCTTGTTAGTGAGTTTTTTCTCTTTAGGATTCCGTACGGGACTGGTTGTCGCTTTTTCTATTCCTTTAGTTTTAGCAATGACCTTTGCGGGTATGAATCTATTCGATGTCGGACTGCATAAGATTTCACTCGGTGCCTTGATTCTAGCGCTAGGTTTATTAGTCGATGATGCCATTATTGCTGTCGAGATGATGGCAATTAAGATGGAGCAGGGCTATAGCCGAATTAAAGCCGCCGGATTTGCATGGAAAACCACAGCATTTCCAATGCTCACCGGAACACTCATTACTGCGGCGGGTTTTTTACCTATTGCGACAGCTCAATCTGGTACAGGTGAATACACTCGCTCTATTTTTCAGGTGGTAACAATTGCCTTATTGGTCTCTTGGGTGGCAGCGGTTTTATTTGTGCCTTATTTAGGTGAAAAGCTATTACCCGATTTTACCAAAACAGGCCATCAGGCACCTTGGTATGTTCGCCTATGGGCAAGATTAACTAAAAAGCCGCAACCGCAAACTGTGGCCATTTCTCAGGACCATCACTACGATCCTTATCAATCTAGCTTCTATCTACGTTTTAGAAAGATGGTCGAGTTTTGTGTAACCTACCGTAAAACTGTAATTGCGACTACGGTGGGTATTTTTGTGCTATCTGTACTGATGTTTAAACTGGTTCCGCAACAGTTTTTCCCACCTTCGAACCGTGCCGAAATTCTGGTCGATTTAAAACTTGAAGAAGGTGCTTCTTTAACAGCAACAGAACAAGCTGTAAAAAAAGTTGAAAACTTCCTGTTTAAACAAAAAGGGATTGATAACTATGTGGCGTATGTCGGTACAGGTTCACCACGTTTTTATTTACCGTTAGACCAGCAATTACCGCAAGCCAGCTTTGCACAGTTTGTTGTGCTCGCATCATCGCTTGATGATCGTGATGAAATTCGACGTTCGTTGGACACACAAATTAAGCAATTACTTCCGCAAGTTCGTACTCGCGTGTCATTACTAGAAAATGGCCCGCCTGTTGGTTATCCATTGCAATATCGTGTGTCAGGAGAAGATTTAAATCTGGTGCGTAAAGAGGCGCAGCAGGTCGCTAAGGTGATGAGTGAAAACCCGAATACCACTAATGTACACTTAGATTGGGGTGAGCCAAGTAAGATCATTTCCATTCAGATTGACCAAGACCGTGCTCGACAAATGGGCGTATCGAGTCTGGATTTAGCGAACTTCATTAATGCATCAATTACGGGTAGTGCGATTGAGCAATATCGTGAAAAGCGTGAACTCATTGAAATCCGTTTACGTGGAGATCAGGCAGAGCGCGTTGAAGTGGCTTCATTGGCAAGCTTAGCTGTACCTACAAACAATGGAACGACAGTACCTTTAGCCCAAATTGCAAAAATTGAGTATAAGTTTGAAGATGGTTTGATCTGGCATCGTAACCGTTTACCGACGATTACAGTTCGCGCAGATATTCGTACCAATTTACAGCCTGCTACCGTTGTGGGTGAGTTAGCTGAATCAATGGATAAGTTACGCGCTGAATTGCCAAGTGGCTATCTGATTGAAGTGGGTGGAACTGTAGAAGAATCTGCACGTGGGCAAAATTCCGTTAATGCGGGTATGCCGCTCTTCTTGGCTGTGGTCATGACATTACTTATGATTCAGCTCAAAAGCTTATCTCGCGCGACCATCGTGTTGTTAACAGCTCCATTAGGTTTAATTGGTGTAGTTTTATTTTTACTGTTATTTAACAAACCATTTGGCTTTGTGGCGATGTTGGGCACAATTGCACTCTCTGGCATGATCATGCGTAACTCGCTTATTTTGATTGATCAAATTGAACAAGATAGGCAAGCAGGTCATCCAACTTGGGAAGCGATTATTGAAGCGACAGTGCGTCGATTCCGTCCAATTATTTTGACTGCTTTAGCTGCGGTTCTGGCCATGATTCCACTTTCACGGAGTATTTTCTTTGGTCCGATGGCAGTTGCGATCATGGGCGGCTTGATTGTTGCCACCTTACTGACATTATTTTTCCTACCTGCACTGTATGCAGCGTGGTTTAAGGTGAAAAAAACCGCATAAAATACATAAATTTTTTGTGAATAAAGGTGCGAAATATTGAAAACTCCAATATAGTAGCACCTGTCTTTACACAAAAAATACAGGAATATTTCACTGCATAAAAAATAGGCAAAATGCAGTGAATTGAGGTGAAATACAGATGGGGCAAGACCATATCGAACAGCATCGCCGTTATATAGTAATTTCTTATGCGTTCATGTTTCTTGCATTGTTTACGGTTATTTTTGCGGCCTTTGCTTATTTGGTCGCTCGTAAAGTAGCAGTGGTAGATAATGCTGAAGTTTGGATTCATGCGCATGCACTATGGATTATGCGCAACGGGATTCTATTTCTTTGTATGGCAATTTTTGCTGTGGTCTGGTTTATTCCGCTCTTCTTCTTTGCATGGGACAGTAATCTTTGGGTCACAGCCTCTACAGTTGCTGGTGTAGTTTTTAGCGCTATCGCGTGGTTATTTCTATTAAATGCATGGTTAAAAGGCTTGTCTAAATATTTAAAAAATAAGGCAGTTTTTTAATATATCTATTTTTTGAACATTTTCCCCTTGTAAATTCGGCTAAAGTCCCCCATTTAGTCGGCAATAGAGTATTGATAAAATTCCGTGAGGAGCACCGCCAAAAATGGCTAAACGTGATTATTATGAGGTTTTAGGCGTTTCAAAAACCGCAAGTGATGATGAGATCAAAAAAGCCTACCGTAAATTGGCGATGAAATATCATCCTGATAGAAACCCTGACAATGCCGAAGCTGAAGAGAAATTTAAAGAAGCTGCTGAAGCTTATGAAGTTTTATCGGACAGTGAAAAGCGTAGCATGTACGATCGCATGGGTCATAATGCGTTCGAAGGCGGCTTTGGCGGCGGCGGTGGTGGCTTCGGTGGATTTAGTGCCGAAGACATTTTCAGTCAGTTCGGTGATATCTTCGGTGGTGCATTCGGTGGTGGCGGACGTCAACAACGTCAACGTCGCGGATCAGATTTACGCTATGTAATGGAACTTACCCTTGAAGAAGCTGTAAAAGGGGTGAAAAAAACCATTACCTTTACTGCTCCTGCACCATGTGATGTGTGTGATGGTAAAGGCTCTAAAAATCCAAAAGATGTTGAAACCTGTAAAACTTGTCATGGTTCAGGACAAGTACGTATGCAACAAGGTTTCTTCTCTGTACAACAAACATGTGGTACTTGTCGTGGTCAAGGTAAAATTATTAAAAACCCTTGTCAGGCATGTCATGGTTCAGGTGTGGCTGACCGTCAACAAACGTTGGAAGTTACCATTCCAGCGGGTGTAGATAATGGTGACCGCGTTCGTTTGAGTGGTAAAGGCGAAGCAATTCGTGATGGCCAATCAGGTGACTTGTACGTTGAAGTTGTAGTTCGTGAACACGAAATTTTCCAACGTGACGGTGCAGATCTTTATATGGACGTACCAGTAAGCATTGCTGATGCTGCACTTGGTAAAGAAATTGAAATTCCAACTTTGGAAGGTCGCGTTAGCTTGAAGATTCCTGAGGGAACTCAAACAGGTAAATTATTCCGCTTACGTGGCAAAGGCGTTCGTCCAGTACGTAGCAGCATGGTGGGTGATTTACTCTGCCGTATTGTGGTCGAGACTCCAGTCAACCTAAATTCTCGTCAACGTGAATTACTTAAAGAGTTACAAGCTTCTTTTGATGGCGAAGACAGTGCTTCTTCACCGAAGAAAAAATCATTCTTTGATCGTTTGTTCGATTAATGCTTGATTAGACAAGAAATTAAAAAGAAGGCGGATATTGATAAAATATCCGCCTTTTTATTGCGCTGATCTATCTTATTATTTTTATTCTGCTTAAAAGAAAATGACTACTGCTTACTCTGTAGGGTGAGCTACATCAATATCATTAACACTTACAGTCGGTTCGCTAGAAGCAAGAATAGGAGTATTTTCGATCACTGGTGCGGCTACTGCTTCTGCCTGTACAGCTACTTTCGGTGCTTCTGCTGTTGTTTCGCCAATAATCGGGTCAATATCTTCAACTTTAACGTCAGCATTGTTATCGGTTGTCACGCTTGTTTGAGCTATAGGTGTTGCTGTTTGAGTATTTACGTTTGTTGTAATACGTGTTTTAGATAAGCTTTCTAATGTGTCTCCTGGCTGGATTGCTGGCTCTGCAAATGCCATTGAACTCATTATCCCCATCATCGCTGTAAATCCAATAATTTTCGAATGCATTTTGAACTCCTTTATCGTCATCTTTTTCTCATTCGTGGCTCCGTAGTGTGCCGATCAATTCTTTAACTTTTGTGAAAACAGATTAAATTTCAGTTCATCTCAAAAAATAATTTTTACTTTTTATCGGGAGCAAAGAGTTTTGATATAGTAGACAAATTACGTAAAACAGAAGATTGAGAAGGATTATGTCAGCAGCTCCACGCATTGGTATTTTAGGTGCAGGCGGTCGTATGGGCCGTACGCTTATTCAAGCAGTTCAACAAGCAGGCTATCAATTAGCCGCTGCAGTAGAGCGTCCGGAAAGTAGTTTGGTGGGCACTGATGCAGGTGAGCTTGCTGGCATTGGTTCAGTGGGTGTGAAGGTTTCAGGAAACTTGGTAGATGTTTTGAAAGACTGCGATGTAATCATTGATTTTACCGCACCAGTTGCAACTGCTCAGCACTTAAAGCTTTGCCGTGAAGCTGGGGTTGCCATGGTTATTGGTACAACAGGTATGTCAGATGAGCAAAAAGCTGAGTTAGACGAAGTTGCTACTCATACACCTGTGGTTTACGCTGCGAATTATTCGGTGGGTGTAAATGTATCAATCAAGTTACTTGAGCTTGCAGCAAAAGTATTTGGCGATACAGTAGATATTGAAGTCATTGAAGCTCATCACCGTCATAAAGTAGATGCGCCATCAGGTACAGCGTTAATGATGGGTGAGGCAATTGCAGATACTTTAGGCCGTAACCTAAAAGAAGTTGCTGTATATGGTCGTGAAGGGCATACAGGCCCACGTGATCGTCAAACGATTGGTTTTGAAACTATTCGTGGTGGTGATATTGTTGGCGAACACACGGTTATGTTCATTGGTGAAGGTGAGCGCGTTGAAGTGACTCATAAAGCAACTAACCGCATGAATTTTGCTGCTGGTGCAGTGCGAGCTGCGGCTTGGGTTGTGGGTCGTGAAGCGCGTAAATATGATATGAAAGATGTTTTAGGATTGAACGACGTACAGGTTTAAAACCCTGTACGCATTCCATGTGTAGCGAGAAAAACAAGATAGAGCAGAACATGAATAAAAAACAAATTGCCTTGACCACTCTTCTTTGCTTGAGCAGCCTCTGGACGGGGGCTGCTTCTACAGAAAAAGCTAAATTAAGCTTAAATCGCAATAATATTAAAGTCTGGACTTATCAAAAGCCCGATAATCCAGTCTTTCAATATAAAGCAGAAACCACATTTGATGTACCACTTGAACGCGCTGTCGCTGTGATTTTAGATGTAAATCGTGCTGACCAGTGGGTGCCTTATATGGGCAAAGTTCAGATGTTGTCTCAAGATGAGAAAAAAGGTGAATTCACGCTATATATGGTGTTGGATTTTCCGTTTCCTTTAAAAGATCGTGATGTGGTTGTAAAAGGAAAAATGAGCAAAGCCGCAAATGGCATTGTGACAATTAAAAATACTGCGATTAGCGGAAATTATCCGATACAACCCGATGTAGTGCGTTTGACACATTATGAAGGGGACTGGACATTCCAGAAAGTTGCAAATAATAAGGTGAAAGTAACCACCAGTGGTTATGCAGATCCTGCTGGTTCAATTCCATTGAGCTTTGTGAATATGTTTGTTCAACAACAGCCTTACCAGATGCTACTTAAAATGAAGCGGGAAGTGATGAGTCCGATTTATGAACAACCAAAATTACCAGAAATCTTAAAATAAATAACTTAAAAAAAGCGCCTGATTTCAGGCGCTTTTCTTTATTAATCTGAACACTGCTGCAATGTTTGGACGGGACTACTTTCGCGTTTGATTTGGAATAAAACCAATAACAAACCTAACCCAGCCAACAATGCACCAGCAAATGATACTGCGCTATAACCCCAACCTAAATCGAGTACTAACGCTCCTGCTGCGGCACCGACTGCATTACCTAAGTTAAACGCACCGATATTTACTGAAGATGCAAGTCCAGGTGCTTCATGAGCGACTGACATGACACGCATTTGCAAAGGTGGTACTAAAGCAAAGGTTGCTGCACCCCAGATGACTAATGCAATGGCTGCTCCAATCTGGCTTTGTGCAAGGATGGGGAAAGTCACCATCATGATAATCAACAGAACCAAGAAGCCAATCAAAGTTTTGTTGATGGATAAGTCTGCAAAGCGACCGCCTAAATGGTTACCAATCGAGAAACCGACACCAATCAACACCAACATAAAAGTAATAAAGGTCGGTGAAGCATGGGTAAACTCAGTCAAGCTTGGCGCAATATAGGTATAAAGCGTAAACATTGCACCTGCACCGAGTACGGTGGTGAGTAGCGCAAGAACCACAGGAGTACGCGTTAACACCTTCAACTCAGCTTTCACATTTGGCTTTTGGGCAACCATGCCTGATGGCAGGGCTTTCCATAAAGCGAGCATCGTAATCACACCAAGCAAGGAAATCGCAAGGAAAGACATACGCCAGCCAATGTTTTGCCCAACCCATGTTGCCAACGGTACACCACCAATGTTGGCAATGGTTAAGCCCATAAACATGGTCGCTACAGCGCTGGCCTGTTTATGTGCGGGCACAATGCTTGCTGCCACAACAGAGCCAATTCCGAAGAAAGCACCATGATTCAGGCTTGTGATGAGACGCGCCCCTAATAAGCTCATATAGCTTGGTGAAAATGCTGCGATCAGGTTACCTATCGTAAAGATCGCCATGAGGAAAATAAGCGCATTACGTCGTGCAAAACCACCAAACCAGAGGGTCATGAAAGGTGCACCGAGCATGACGCCAAGTGCATAACCTGTAATTAACATTCCGGCCGTTGGAATTGAAATCCCTAAATCATGAGCGATATTTGGCAACAATCCCATTGGTGAGAATTCAGTAGTGCCAATGGCAAAGGCACCAATTGCCAATGCCAATAACGAGAACGCCGTATTTGATTGAGTGTTCATGAGTTTAGTCCCAAACTGGTGCCCATGGTTCTGGGCTAACTTCACGACTGTTACGATCAAGTCCGGCAATCATTTGCATTTCAGCTGAAGTTAACTCGATATCCTGTGCTTTTAAATTACTGATCAGGTTTTCACGTTTAGTCGAAGATGGAATAACTGCAAAACCACGTTGCAATGCCCATGCCAGTGCAATTTGCGCTGTCGTTGCTTGATGAGCTGCTGCAATTTCAGCTAAAACAGGGTCTTGAAGCACTTTACCGTACGCAAGCGTCATATATGAAGTGACATCAATATTCTTCTCTTGTAAGAAATTCACAAGTTTATGGTTTTGAAGATAAGGGCTCAGCTCAATCTGGTTGGTTGCAATATGCTCTGCACCAATTATGTCAATCGCTTGTTGGGTAAGCTCAATATTGAAATTTGAAATACCAATTTGTTTGGTAAGACCTTGTTGTTTCGCTTCAAGTAACAGTTGCATGATTTCAGGAATTGAAACGCCTAAATCTGGGGCTGGCCAGTGAATCAAAGTGAGGTCGACATGGTCAGTACGAAGCTTTTCCAAGCTCTCTTTTAAGCTCGGAATAAACTTATCTTGAGCAAAATTATCTACCCAGATTTTTGTAGTTAAAAATAAGTCCTGACGTGACACGCCACTTTCAGCAATAGCTTGACCAATCGCCGCTTCATTGTCATAAATTTGAGCCGTATCAATTGCACGATAACCTACATCTAGTGCATTTTTAACAGAATCAATCACCGCTTGTTCTTTAAGACGGAAAGTTCCTAGACCAAAACGAGGGATATTCATGTGTTCACCTGAATTTAAATAATTGTTTAACTTGAGGTGCATTTTGCTTTTTTTATTGTTGCGAAAAAATAGATGAATAAGCAAAATATCTTTGATCATTAGTCAATAATGGAATAAGACATGAAATCAACAATTGAAGAACTGGTTGCCTTTATCACAATTGTTGATACAGGTTCATTTGTAGCGGCAGCAGAACATCTAAAACAAACACCTTCAGGGGTTAGCCGATCTTTAACACGTTTGGAAGCAAAACTTGATGTGACTTTGCTGGAGCGAACGACACGTAAATTAAAGCTCACGCAAGAAGGGCAACAGTTTCTGGTCAAGGCTCGTAAAATTTTAAATGAGTTAAATGCGGCCGAAGAAGAATTACAAAAGTCTGATCAAGGTACTGCCGGTCTTATTCGTGTTGATTCTGCCACACCATTTGTTTTACATGTCATTGCGCCATTAATGCATAAGTTCCGCGAGTGTTATCCTGATATTGAAATTGAACTCAATAGTAATGATCAGGTGATTGATCTCTTGCAGCATAAAACCGATGTCGCATTTCGATTTGGGGAACTTAATGATTCAAGTCTTCATGCCAAATTAGTGTGTAAAAGTCGTTTATATATTGTGGCAAGTCCTGACTATTTAGCGATTAAGGGAACACCGACACAACCTGAACAACTCGAACAACATGATCTGATCGGTTTTACTAGACCTTCATATATCAATAGTTGGCCAATTAAAGTCGGCGATGAATATTTTTTTGCACAATCAAAAATTAAAGCTTCTAGTGGAGAGACGGTACGTCAACTCACCATTAGAGGACATGGTATTGCACGGCTATCTGAATTTGAAGTTTGGAAAGATATTGAAGAAGGACGCTTGATTGCATTATTCGAAGACCAAATTGAGCATCAATATCAAAGCATCCATGCTGTGTATTATCAACAAGAGCATCTACCAAAACGAATCCGTTTATTCATTGAGTTTTTGGCAGAACAGTTAAAAGATGGTTTTAAAAACGCTCTCTAAAAGTAGCATAGCCATCAGTTGGAAAATGAACCTCTAGAAGTGGAGTGGTTTGTCCTTCTGATGAATGCTGGGCCAGAAAATAGCTTTTTTGCTGTTGGCGGCAACTAAAATATAATTTGGAATAGGCCGAGTTCACCATCACAACTTCATTTGAGCTATTACGCTTATATTGATAATGAGAAATCGTACTGGCTTCATCATCAGTGCGCTGCTCCAATTTGTAGTCTTGTTGATTGGTTATTTTTAAATAACCCTCAATCAGACTTTGGCAAACGGTATGTCTGTGCTGCTCATTTTTTGGTTGTGGTTGGCAACCTGCTAAAACAATAGTAAATGACAATATAGCTTTTAATTTCATGATCTTGCTACTCTTTGAGTTGATTTCTATAGCGTAAAGGTGTTCTATAAACCAGTACAGATACAGAAATTTTTAAAAAAGCAGCACAGAATGACTTTCCAATATCAGGTTCTTGCCAATCAATTAGCACATCGAATTTATCAAGATGAGCTCAAGCCTCATCAAAAGCTGATTTCGTTACGAGATTTCGCTCGTCAGCACACTATTAGCTTAAGCACGGCAAAAAGTTGTTATGAATTGCTCGAGGCGAGGGGGCTCATTTATGTAAAGCCGAAATCGGGTTACTTTGTGGTTGCCAGAACCCAATCTAGTCCTATTCCTGATAGCCCCGATTTTTTGTCTTTACCTCGGCAAGTCTCAAATCTGGAGTTGCATAACCAAATTCAAGAAGCCGCCTTACAAAGCCATCTGGTACCATTAGGCTCGATTCAGTTAACGCCTCATTTTATTCCGGTGGAAGGCTTACGCCGTTCTATTCAACGTGCTTTAAAAAATTGTCAGCCACAAGACTTTCTCTACTGTAATAAACAAGGACATGAGCAATTAAGAAAAGCGCTTTCTGATCATTGGCGCGAAGATGGCATTTTCATTGCAGCAGAAGATATTTTCATTACCAATGGTTGTATACCTGCTTTGTCGTTAGTCATTCAGCATCTAACAGAAGTAGGGGATAGTATTTTGATCCCGACGCCTACTTTTAATGGGCAGCTACAGCTTTTAGCCAGTTTAAAACGGCAGATTATTGAAATTCCAGCGCATCATCGAGGTATTGATCTTGAACGTTTAGAATCATTGATGCAGCAGGGTTTGGCTAAGGTTTGTCTCATGACTGCCAATTATCAAAACCCTTTAGGATATTGTTTAAGTAATTCAGAAAAACAAAAGATTGCTGAATTAGCTGCAAAGTATCAGTGCTTTATTATTGAAGACGATATTTTTGGTGAATGTGGTTACAGTAATGAACGCCCACTACCGATTCGCTATTGGGACCGTGAAGGCTATGTCATTTGGTGTGGGTCGGTTTCTAAGTCGCTGTCGAGCGCGTATCGGGTAGGGTGGTTTTGTTTAAGTGCAAAGCTACAGCATTTAAGACTTGAGCTACTGGCAAGTAATATTGGGGTAAATACACCGCTACAATTAGGTCTGGCAGATTTTATTTATAGCCGTGGTTATCGAGAGCATTTAGAGCAGCTACGGCCAAATCTGATGCGGCAAGTTGAGCAATATCGCAGTTGTATTTTAAGAGCCTTTGACGGCCTTCCAATCGCATTGAGTCAGCCAGAAGGGGGCTATGCACTCTGGATACAGTTACCTAAGGGCATTGATACATTAGCGTTGTATTACACTGCAAAAGCCCAAGGAATTACTGTGGTTCCCGGTCATGTTTTTGGTGAAGATGAACGTTATCGGCATTTCATTCGGTTAAACGCGGGTCATGAATTAACAGCAGATGTCCGCCAAGCAATTAGTGACTTGGCGGAATGGTCGCGACAACAGATGAAAACAGTAAATTAGTTTTATTCTGCAAAGTCTGCTTTAAGCACAATTCGATAACGTGCCTGACCTGAGTGTAAACGTTCAATTGCTTCATTAAGCTCGGACATTGCAAACAGCTCAATTTGAGGGGCAATTTTTTTGCGTGCAGCAAACTTTAAAAGTTGACGCAGTGCAGCAGGTGAACCGGTAGGTGAGCCTGTCACTGACTTGGCACCGTCAATAAGTGATCCGACAGAAACTGGAACAGGTTCAAGGGTAAGTCCCAAGAAGTGCAAAGAACCATTCGGTGCTAGCGTAGAAATGAAAGCGCGCCAATTTAAGGTCACATTCACGGTACTCAGCAATAAATCAAATTTACCTTTTTGTGCTTTTACCGCGTCTGTGTCGCGGCTATTCACCACATGATCGGCGCCCATTGCTTTGAGCTCTTCCGTTTTATCAGGATTAGAACTGAATGCCGTGATTTCACAGCCCCAAGCTTTAAGTAGCTTAATGGCCATATGACCTAAACCGCCAATGCCAATTACACCTACATGGTGTGTTGCCTGAATTTTGTGTTTGAGTAGTGGATCAAAAACGGTAATCCCACCACAAAGTAAAGGCCCTGCACTTTCTGGGTCTAAATCATCGGGAAGGGGAATAATCCACTGCCAACCTGCACGTACTTTATCGGCAAAACCACCAGCATGCCCCACGATTGTTGCTACATTTTCACCCGTACAAAGGACTTGCTGACCACCAATACATTCATCACATGCTTGGCAGCTCTCAGCGGTCCAGCCAATACCGACACGTTGCCCGATTTGTAGACCTTTGGCTTCTGAGCCTAAAGCAACAATTCGTCCAATAATTTCATGCCCTGCAACCACAGGGTACACAGTTGAACGCCACTCATTGTTCAAAACAGAAATATCAGAATGGCATAAACCACAGTATTCAACTTTTACTTCAACCTGATGCGGTTGTAACTCACCTGCATCAAATTGGTAAGGAACCAGTTTTTCACCTGCCTGCATAGCAGCATAAGCTTGAATTGTATTATTGCTCATCGGAAACTCCTTAAGCGGGTTTGATCCGTTATGGTGGGTTATGAAGCTTTAAACTGACAATTGTTTTCATGATCATTGACCATGCCTACTGCTTGCATAAAAGCATAACAGGTGGTTGGGCCAACGAATTTGAAGCCATTCTTTTTAAGAGTTTTGGAAAGTTTTACGCTGAGTTCGGTTTGTGCTGGTGCCTGACGATAATCTACAACATCGTTTTGTTGTGGGGCCGCATCTACAAATTGCCAAAGCCATGTAGTGACATCACCGACTTGTGCTTTGAGTGCTTGCCAAGCAATTGCATTATCACGAATTGCTTTAAGTTTGCCTAAGTGGCGAATTAAACCCGCATCGGATAATTTTAGTTCTAAAAAGTCATCTGTGAATGAGGCAATATCTGCAATTGGGTGATTAAAGAAGTGCTCTCGGTAACTTTCTCTTTTTTTGAGTACGGTAATCCAAGATAATCCTGCTTGCTGACCTTCCAGACAAAGCATCTCAAATAATCGTGCTTCATCATGTTCTGGTTTACCCCATTCTTCATCATGATAGGCAATATAGAGGGGATCATTGGAACACCATCCGCAGCGTTGAGTTTTCATGATGATGCTCCTTATATTTATCTTAGAATTTTAAAGTTTAAATAACACCCATTCATTTGGGCGCGTATCCCAATAATACAGTTCAGCTTGAGTTAAGTCTTCAAACTTTAGCCAAAAGTCTTTGCCCAATTTATCTGAAAAACCAGTACTGATTAGCAGGGCATCGTCGCTGATTTCCATGATCCAGCCTTGATAGCTATTGCCATTTAAAATGATCTTTTGCTGATTGCCTGACTCGGCAAACTCTACTAAGCGATTGATCAGCGCTTCCGACATACAATGTTCCTAGCGTAAATAAGAATAAGGGTTAATAGCACCACGTCCTTTACCATCTAGATAAAGACCATAATGCAAATGAGGTGAAGTATAACGTGCATTGCCCGTGTTGCCGACATAGCCGATCAGATCCCCTTTTTTGACATAGTCACCGACATTTAGTCCACGTTTGTGCCCATCAAGATGAGCATAATAATGCCATGTTCCTGCTGGACCTAAAATCCAGATGACTTTACCACCGAGATTATTATTGCGCAGATCTGCAACAAGCCCTTCGGTTGCACTGTACACTTTGGTTCCACGTGGAGCCAAAATATCAATTCCTTCATGACTACGGCCCTGACTGCGTGCAGCTCCCCACGTATCTTTTAACTCATCTCGGTCGACACCTTTTACAGGCACAGGAAGTCGATTTGCAAGTTGCATACTTTTAAGCTTGCTGACTTGATCGGGTGAGAGTGGGGCTGGTTTTTTAGGTGCACTGGCACAGGCAGCCAAGAGAATAATTAAAAAGCTAAGTGAGAAATGAGAAACAAAACGTCGCACAAAATACTCCCTGTCACTGCCATATCAAAATTATTTTACTCAATATGTCATGAACGGCTTGTCGAGATCAATTTTTTCATTGCTGTTGGAACGCCCTTGGCAACAGCTTGTTCTGGACTAAGCCATTGTCCTTCGAGTTCAATTGCCAGATGTTCTTTTTGATCAGGTTCCACGTGGAACGTGTGGGCATTAAGTAACCATGTAAAATGAGTGAAACTATGACTGATCTGAAAGGTTTGCGGTTGAGGTTGCAATTTAAATTGCTGACTTAAGCTAAGACGTTCGTGTTCAATTTCTAAAATGGGTAAACAGAATAAACCACCCCATAAACCATGAGATTGTCGTTGTTGCCAGAACCATTCATCTTCACACTGAATGATAAGAACATCTGCTGTTCTAACGGGTGGTGTTTTTTTAGGTTTTTTAAATGGGAGTTCTTGTTCTAGGCCTTGTTGGTAAGCTTGGCAGTGAGCTTGCATTGGGCAATATAAACAAAGAGGCTTTTTAGGCGTACAGATGGTTGCACCCAAGTCCATAATTGCTTGAGTGTAATCATGGTTACGCTGGGTTGGGCAAAGCGCTTCAGCTAGTTTCCACATTTCACGTTCATGTTGGGGTTTACTTAAATCATCCTCAATAGCAAAGAAACGGGCTAAGACACGTTTCACGTTGCCATCCATAATGACCCCGTACTGACGTAAACCCAAAGACATGAGCGCACCTGCGGTAGAGGGACCGATGCCAGGTAGTGCAATCCATTCTTCTAGCGTTTCAGGAAACTTACCCTGCTGCATTACAAGACCTGCGGCCTTGTGCAAATTACGAGCTCGAGCGTAATAACCCAGACCTGCCCAATAAGGTGCTACTTCATCCCAAGTTGCATGACCTAAAGCTTCTACAGTCGGGAAGCGCTCCATAAAGCGGTCGAAATATTGCAGAACTGTTTTAACTTGAGTCTGCTGCAACATAATTTCAGAAACCCAAACTTTGTATGGATCATCTGCGACTTGCCACGGCAAATCATGACGACCATGTTGATCGAACCAGTTTAAGAGGGCATCAGAAAAAGAAAAGTCGGGCATGAACAGCTAAAGAAGAAAAGTAAGAGTTAAATTATAGCTGAAATTTGTGGGGAGATTTTGTTTAAAGCAGGTGAAGTACAAGTACCAGTTAAAACAGAGATGACCTTAAAAAGCGTGATCTCTGTTTCAATAATAAAAAAGGATTAATCCTTTTGTACACCCCAACGCTGATCAAGTTTCAACGGCTGGTTTTTGTAGTACGGAATGACATGAATGTGGAAATGATCTGAATTTTGTCCGAACACTTCACCATCATTGAAGCTAATATGGAAACCGTCTGGTTGATGGCGAAGCTGCGTTTCGTGGCGTGCAATTTCAAGAAGTGTAAGCAGGCCTTGATGCTCTTTAGACGTGATGTCAAAAAAAGAACGAACATGGCGTAGTGGTGTTACTACACAGTGACCTTTAGACAACGGATTAGAATCAGGTAAAATTACAGCAAATTCATTCTTATCAATGATGTCATATTCATCAAATTCGCAATACGGACATTTCTTGTCAGTCATTGTTGTATCCTCTCATGTTATTCCATTAAACCCCGAGTGCGGGAAATAAGACTAGGCTTTGCTCTAGCTCAACGGGAGTATAGTTATTGAAGTATGGTTTAAAAAATACAGTAAAAATATTGCAAAGTCATAAACATTTAAGGGAGCAAATGCAAATAAACAATTTGCTCCAAATTCGCTTCTTTTATTTTAAAGTACGTTCTAATAAAGCGTACATTTTAGCAAGGCCTTGTTTTTCCGCTTCGCTATTGTAGCCAAGGTCTACACCGTTCGCTTTAGCTCTTTCATCTGCAAGCGGGTTACTAAAGCCATGTTTAGCACCTTCTAAAACCACTACCTCGTGTTTCACCTCAGCAGCTTGCATCTCTTTTTCAAAATTAGCAACATCTTCTAAGGTGACCATACTGTCTAATTCACCATGAAGAACTAAAATTTCACCTTGAATGTTGCCTTTTTGAGCAGGTGCCTTAGGTGTTAGCGTGCCATGGAAGGTTGCAACTGCTTTTAGGGGAGCACCTGAGCGAGCAAGGTCTAATACCACTTTCCCGCCATAACAAAAGCCAACAGCTGCAAGTTTTTCACCGTTTACTTCTGGTTGGGCTGCAAGAGTCTGAAGTCCAGCATTTGCACGAGTAGTGACAGTGTCTAATTCTTCAAATGTCTGCATCATCCATTCATAGGCTTGAGCTGCAGTAGTTGTGACTTTTTTATCACCATACATGTCAATTGCAAGCGCAGCATAACCATGTTCAGCAAGCTCACGCGCACGTTGTTCGGTATATTCGTTACGGCCCCACCATTCAGGAGCAACAATCACACCCGCAACAGGTGTTTCACTATCTGGAGCAGCAAAGTAACCAATTAAATGGCTGCCATCTGGTGCAGTATATTGAATTTCACGGGTTTTAATTGCTGTACTCATAACCTTAATCCTGAAATTTAAAGAGATTTAAACACGCTTGATTAAAGCACAAAAAAATAAAGTAATATAAATAACTATGTAAGAATCTACATCAAAAGAAAAAGTTAGAAAATTTTTGCAATAAAAAAAGAAGGAAACTGGTTCCTTCTTTTTTATATATGGTCATGATTAAATTAAGTCCTGCCTCGCGAAATGAACCCAATTACAGCAAGAATTACAGCTATAACTAATAAAATCACGGCAAAGTCTTTAGATAACCCTGCAACACCACCAAACCCTAATAGACTGGCAATGAGTGCAATCACTGCAAAAATTATTGCCCAACGGAACATATGCTGTCCTCCTACTTATTTTTCATTGTCCTTTAACTATATAGGGTGTTTTTTGCACCGAATGTGTCGTTTATGTGGTTGAAATGTATATTAAACAATCATTTTGTGATGTTAGGAATACAGCTTCTTTTTTCGTACAGATCACTTCAATGCTATACTTAGATACTGTTTTATCTCATCTGCTGCTAAAAAATTATGCCTACCGAGACCTCACTTCGTCCATTGTTTTGGAAAAATTACACGCTTGAGCAACTGACTCAAATTGAGTGGGAGGCTTTATGTGACGGGTGTGGTTTATGTTGTCTGGTAAAGCTAGAAGATGAAGATACCCATGAGGTGGCTTATACCAAAGTGGCTTGTAAGTTACTTGATTGCAGTACCGGTCGTTGCTCGGACTATTCTAATCGTCAACAACAAGTACCTGACTGTTTGCAATTAACGGTAGAGTCTTTAAAAACAATTCACTGGTTGCCATCAAGCTGTGCCTATAAACGCTTGAATGAAGGTAAAAATTTACCTTCTTGGCACTATTTAAATACGGGTTCTCGACAAAGCGTGATGAATGCGAAAAAGTCGGTTGCAGGACGTTGTATTTCTGAAATTGATGTCCATGAAGATGATCTTGAAGATTACGTTGTACGTTGGGTACGTTAAGCAGATCTGCATAAGCATTTTTAATTACAGCGTATAATAAAGTAACACTTTTATCGTAAATTTTTTGCTCATCTCCGTTATATAACAATAAAAACAAAAGGAGATAAAAATGATGAGACGACTAGCAGCCCCGTTATTATGTAGTAGCTTTTTTTTGTTAATGGCTTGTGGTTCTAATAATACCAATTCAAAAAATCTTGAACAAAACACCTCTGCTAAAACAGAACAATCTAATTCAGTCAAACAATCTTATCAGGTTGAAACAGTTGCACATTTTGATGAACCTTGGGCAATAACAAGTTTGCCAGATCAGCGTTTATTAGTGACGGAGCGCCAAGGTAAATTAAAAATTTTTAATCCTAAAAATAAACAGATGTTGGATGTTTCAGGAGTACCTCCAGTGAGTTATGGCGGACAAGGTGGTTTGGGTGATGTAGTTTTACATCCCAACTTTGCGAAGAACCACTGGATTTATCTGAGTTATGCAACAAAAGGGCAAGGTGGGTATGGTGCAGCCATCTCACGAGCGAAATTAGATTTGTCCAACCCCAATCAACCTAAACTTACAGATGTGAAGCAGATTTGGCAGCAAGTACCCAAAGTTTCAGGTCAAGGCCATTATGGGCATCGCATGGTTTTCGGGGCCGATGGAAAACTTTGGGTGAGTTCAGGGGAACGACAAAAATTTGACCCTGCCCAAAACATGAAAAGTAACTTGGGTAAAATCTTGCGTTTAAATGATGACGGCTCGGCATCTGTAGGTAACCCTTTTTATCAGCAAGGCGGGGTAACTGCTGAAATATGGTCGCTTGGACACCGTAATCCGTTAGGAATGACATTTGACCCTCAAGGGCAACTATGGGTGGTTGAAATGGGCCCGAAAGGTGGTGATGAGCTTAATATTATTACCAAAGGTGAAAATTATGGTTATCCAATCGTTTCAAATGGAGATCATTATTCAGGTCTGCCAATTCCAGATCATCACACTCGCCCAGAATTTAAAGCACCTGAAATTGACTGGACTCCTGTAATCTCTCCGTCGAGTTTGATCATTTATCGCGGACAACAATTTCCGGCATGGCAAAATAAGGCTTTAATTGGAGGCTTATCTTCCGAAGCGATTATTGTTGTGGATTTACAGCATAAACCTGTGAAAGAAGTGCAAAGACTAGATATGAAGCAACGTATTCGTGGTTTGCATGAAGCACAAGATGGTTCGATTTGGGTCATTGAAGATGGTTCAAAGGCACGCTTACTTAAGCTGACTAAGAAAGCATCTTAAGGTGATAAAACCGCCTGTAAATAAAGGCCGTGTCTCATAGATTCAAATTGTAGATTTCTGTGAGACACAATAGACTATAGATAAAAGACGATAAAGCTATTTGAAATGTCAGACACCCATATTCCACTTCCCGAACGCCTACGCCCGAGAGACTTGTCTGAAATTATTGGGCAAGATCATTTATTAGGTGAGAATGCACCACTGCGTCAAATGATTGATCAGGGTCATTTACCTTCTATTATTTTTTGGGGGCCACCGGGAGTTGGTAAAACCACAATTGCTTTGCTGTTAGCTCAGGCGATAGACCGCCCATTTGTGAGCTTATCTGCGCTGAATACGGGTGTAAAAGAATTACGTGAAGTCATTGCAGAAAGTGGTGATTTACTAACACCTGTGGTTTTTATTGATGAAATTCATCGTTTTAATAAATCACAGCAAGATGCTTTATTGGGTGCAGTTGAAAAAGGTAAAATTACCTTAGTTGGAGCGACCACCGAAAACCCGTCTTTTGAGGTGAATAGTGCGCTTTTATCACGCTGTCAGGTTTATACCTTAAACAGTTTAGACAGTGAAGCGGTCCAGACTCTCATTAATAATGCACTTCAAGCCGATAAATTTTTAAAAGAACGCTATATTCATATTGAAGAATACGATGCTCTCATTCAATTCGCTGCTGGTGATGCCCGTAAAGCGCTTAATTTACTTGATCTGATTGCCAGTACATTTGAACCAGAGATTGAAAATACCATTACTAATGCGGTTGTGGTGAAAGTAGCACAGCAAAATATTGCACGTTATGACAAATCTGGGGAACAGCATTACGATTTAGTTTCTGCCTTCATTAAATCGATTCGGGGCAGTGATCCAGATGCAACCCTGTATTGGATGGCGCGTATGCTCAAAGGCGGGGAAGATCCGGTTTTTATTGCAAGACGTATGCTCATCGCAGCTTCTGAAGACATTGGAAATTCTAACCCAAATGCATTATTACTTGCTGGTGAGTGCTTTCGTTCAGTACAAGCTGTGGGTATGCCTGAAGCTCGAATTATTCTGGGCCAAACGGCGGTTTATTTAGCGACAAGTGCAAAAAGTAATAGTACCTATTTAGCGATTAATAAGGCCTTGGAACTTGCTGATAAGACTGCAAATTTACCTGTGCCTTTACACTTAAGAAATGCACCAACCAAGCTTATGAAACAGCAGGGTTATGGAATTAATTATCTCTATCCTCACGATTATCCTGAGCACTTTGTGCTGCAAGACTATTTGCCGCCTGAGTTAAAGGGAACCAAACTCTACGAGTCTGCGAGAAACAAGCGTGAAGTTGAAGGTGAGCGCTTGCAACAACGTAGATGGCAGCAAGAACAGTAATAACCTATTCGTTTTATCAAGCTACACCTAACGATGATCATGCTGTTCCAGCTCTTCAGTTACCTGACCATAAATCAGTAGCGTGAACACGCCTGTACCACCAATAATATTACCAATGGTGGTTGGGACTAGAAAAGTAAACAGATATTCCTTAATGGAAGCCTCTCCTTGCCAGACGAGATAGGACATTTCGGTAGAGCCAACTACTACATGGGTAAAGTCACCTAGTCCTATCAGATAAGTCATGAAAAAGATGAGCAGGAACTTATTGCTGACTGAAGGCAGCATCCAGACCAATGCTGCAATTAACAGCCCTGACATAATACCTTTAAGCATATTCTGGGTCGCAGTAAAGGAACCTACATGATGGGCTAGCTCATCGAGTGCTTGGTCAATACCGGGAGTAAACAGGTGAGTAGTGAGGAAAAATAAACTCGCTAAACCTGTTCCAATCACATTGCATAGAATCACAATCCCCCATAAGCGGCCTACTGCTCGTAATTTATCGAAGGTAAAGGGCTTGAATAAAGGTACAACTGTGGTGATGGTATTCTCGGTAAAGAGCTGCATGTGACCCAAAATTGCGATCAGGAACCCAATGGTATAACCGATATTGGTGATTAAATCGGTCCAGATAGCATCAGTCGGGAGATAAGAAGCAATAATCGCTTTAAATACAAATGAAAAACTGATGACCAAACCTGCGGCAATTCCTGAAAAGATCAGCGCAGCCGTCGGGCGATCCAGTTCCTCGGCACCATCACGACGGATAATTTCATAGACCAGACGGGGTGACAGCTTCTCATGTTCTTCAACCGCTATTTTTTCACGCCAGCTTAAGGTTTTCTCGACCTTTTTTTCCTCTATTTCGTGATCCATCAGGTTTACTCCTCACTGAATAAATTTCTTATATTTATAGTTTTATTTATTGTTAAGGCAGTGCTCAGGATAAATCTAGTCTATTCATAACACGTTTATGTGTCTTTTTATAAATTGAATATGCAATGCAGCAGATCATCGAAAATAAGGTTAAAGAAATGTATAAGCTCTTAAAGTGCGGATGAGTGCCATATAGTCGCCTTGAGAGGCTTTAGAAATAACGGATTCAACCTCTGTTTGAGTCCAGCCTTGTTTTAAAGCAGAACTGCTAAAGTTGGTTAATAAGACTAGAGGATTTTCACCAAAATGGACTGGATGATTGATTAATTTCTTTTCAAACTTAGTTATTTCCATAAATTCGCCCTAGTTTTTAAATTTAATTATTGTGAAGTACTTTGTGTTTTTTTAGATTTTAGTGTTTTAAATTAAGTTTGTGCAAGTGATAATTTATTTTAATAGACAAATCTGTCTATATTATTTGGTTCTCGGGCATTAAATATAAAAAAACCGGGCTGAAACCCGGTTTTTTATGAAGTCACTGATTAGATGTCAGATAAATCTACGCCTAAACGAGCAGCAACTTCTTCATAAGCTTCAACAACACCGCCTAAACCTTGACGGAAACGGTCTTTGTCGAGTTTCTTCTTAGAGTCTTTATCCCATAAACGGCAGCCGTCTGGAGAGAACTCATCACCAAGCACGATACGGTCATGGAAAACACCGAATTCAAGCTTGAAGTCCACCAAAATCATGTTGCCTTCAGCAAACAATGCTTTTAATACGTCGTTTACTTTATAAGTTAAAACTTTCATTTGTTCTAACTGTTCAGCAGTCGCCCAACCTAAAGCAATCGCTTGAGATTCGTTAACCATTGGGTCGCCTAGACCGTCATCTTTATAGAACAATTCAAATGTAGGAGGAGTTAACTCTTTACCTTCTTCTACACCTAAGCGACGGCATAGAGAACCAGCTGCGTAGTTACGAATTACACATTCAACTGGAATCATTTGAAGTTTTTTAACAAGCACTTCAGTTGGAGAAAGCAATTTTTCAAAATGCGTTTCAATACCCGCAGCAGCAAGTTTTTCCATAATGAAGGCGTTAAAACGGTTGTTCACCTTGCCTTTACGATCTAGTTGTTCGATTTTTTCGCCGTTGAACGCAGAGGCATCATCACGAAAGACTAAAATCAGATGGTCGGCATTGTCTGTTTCATATACAGATTTTGCTTTACCAGTATAGAGCAAGGTTTGTTTTAACATGAGGGAACCTTTTTAAAAAAAATGCCTAGTAAACGACTAGGCTGGCCAATTTTGGTAAATCTGGTTTAACACTTCAGCGGCCACATCTGGACTTGCAAAAGTGTTATCTACATTAAATAGAGCAAGAGTATGACTAGAACCCACACCAGTAAGTTTAAGCACATAAGTATTGTCATTTACTTTAATCGTCGCCTGATTACTGCCTTGAGCGATGATGTTGTAATTTAAAGTACTTAAAGTTGCTTTGGTGTATTGCCAAATCTCGGTCGTATTTCCATCAACTTTTAATAACGGGTTTTTATTACCGTCAGTCACAAGTTGAGGGCGTCCAAGGGCAGTCGTGGTTTGAGCAGACGCATCTGCTGTAGCATTACCTTGTGTTTGTTCAGGGCGTGGCAATTCAAAACGGTTACCACGCTTGTTTTCAAACTTCGGTGCGTTATCGATAGCGCGCTGCTCTACAGTTGGTGCAGGATACAAAGGTGTCGCTGGTCGTACAGTTGCATCGGCAGGGTACTCAAGCGGGGCAAGTTCCTTGGCATTTTTATAATCTAAAGAATGATTATTAATTGCGAAGCGACTACAACCAGCTAAACTTAAGGCTGAAACTGCAAGGACTAAACCAAGACGTAATTGCATCATAAATTGCTCTTATTAAATAATTCCCGCATCTTTTAGGGCATTGCGGAGAGGTTCGCGATATTGCTCAGCGAGAGGAGTGAGTGGTAAGCGAATACCAGTATCAATCAGTCCCATCTCATGTAGTGCCCATTTCACAGGAATTGGGTTTGATTCGCAAAATAGAATATTGTGTAAATTTGCAATCTTATTGTTAATCGTCTTCGCTTGTTGTTCATCTTTAGCAATCGCAACAGCACATACTTCACTCATTGCTTTAGGTGCAATATTGGCAGTAACCGAGATATTGCCGTCAGCGCCAAGAAGCATGAGTTCCCAAGCAGTCTCGTCATCACCTGAGTACACAGCCATTTTGCCGTTTAAAGCCTCGATTAAAGCTTTACCGCGAGGTACATCACCTGTCGCATCTTTAATACCAACAATATTAGGGATCTCTGCTAAACGTACAGCTGTGTCGTTTGCAAGATCTACACCAGTACGGCCAGGTACGTTATAAAGAATAAGAGGGAGCTCTACGGCTTCAGCAATCGCTTTATAGTGTTGGAATAGGCCTTCTTGAGTTGGCTTGTTATAGTACGGCGTTACAAGTAAAGCTGCATCTGCGCCAAGATCTTTCGCAGCTTTAGTTAATTCGATTGCTTCACGGGTTGAGTTTGCACCAGTACCGGCAATAATTGGAATACGTTTATTAGCTACACGAATAATTTCTTTAATAACCTGTGTGTGCTCTTCCATGCTCAATGTTGAGGCTTCGCCGGTTGTACCGACGGCTACAATACTGTTTGTACCTTGTTCTATGTGCCACTCAACCAGCTTCTCAAGACCCTTCCAATCTACACCGCCGTCTTTCAACATTGGTGTGACGATTGCGACGATTGAGCCTTGAATGGTCTGTGCTTGCTGAGTCATTTTTAAAAATATCCTATTTATCCATCCGAATCTGAGGTAAGAAAAACAAAATGTGGGATGGTTGCAGTATTTTGATTGTCCAGTTCTAACAATAACAGATTGTTGAATGACAATTATGCAAATTATGACTGATCAGACGCATAAGAACAATACGCCTAACGGATAATCGCGATGTAAACTTGAGGAAAAGATAGGATGTTTTCATTATTGTCAGCTGAGAGAGGCCAGTAAATATAACAATACAGCCTGATTCGACTGAGCCTTACTTAATATAGGCTTTTTTTATGGCAAGATAGAATGCAATTTTCCCGATTGGGATTGAAGATGACATGAATATGAATAAACAACCCCAAAATGCGGCTTTAATCGTAGTTGATGTACAAAATGGTTTTACACCGGGTGGAAACTTAGCAGTTGCCGATGCCGATACAATTATTCCAACCATTAACCAATTGGCCGGTTGTTTTGAAAATATTGTTCTGACTCAAGATTGGCATCCAGATAATCATATTTCTTTTGCACAAAACCATTCGGGCAAACAGCCATTTGAAACGATTGAACTCGACTATGGACCGCAGGTGCTTTGGCCTAAGCATTGTGTGCAGGGCACCAAAGATGCTGAGTTCCATGCTGATTTAAATATTCCAACTGCTCAACTGATTATTCGAAAGGGCTTTCATGCGCATATTGATAGCTACTCGGCCTTTATGGAAGCAGACCACAACACAATGACGGGTTTAACGGGATATTTAAAAGAGCGTAGCATTGATACGGTTTATGTGGTCGGAATTGCCACAGATTTTTGTGTCGCATGGACTGCTTTAGATGCAGTTAAACAAGGTTTTAAAACTTTAGTGGTTGAAGATGCTTGCAAAGGTATTGATCTGAATGGTTCATTAGAACACGCGTGGCAAACCATGCAGCAACGAGGTGTTGTACGTATTCAATCGACTGATCTGTTGAGTAAGTATTAAGTATATTGCTCTAGTATTTTAACTTTCATATTTTATTTTTAGGGATAGAAAATATGGCTGCATTTCTGCGTTTTACTCAATTTATTCAAAAAACTTTTGCCCTATGGGTGATTGTTTTTGCAGCTCTGGCGCTATGGCAGCCTGAATTTTTTGTCTGGCTCAAAGCATACATTCCATGGATTTTGGGGATTATTATGCTCGGCATGGGAATGACCATGACCGTTGATGACTTTAAAGGGGTATTACAAAGCCCTAAAGCTGTGTTGATTGGGGTGGTGGCACAGTTTGTGGTTATGCCGGGTTTGGCATTTATCTTATGTAAATTATTTAATTTACCGCCTGAAATTGCTGTCGGTGTCATTTTAGTGGGATGTTGTCCGGGCGGAACGGCTTCAAACGTAATTACTTATATGGCTAAAGGCAATGTGGCTTTATCGGTGGCCTGTACATCGGTGTCTACGCTTTTAGCGCCTGTGTTAACACCTGCTATTTTCTATCTGCTTGCGAGCCAATGGCTAAAGATTGATGCAGCTTCGATGTTTATTTCGATTTTGCAGGTGGTCCTGCTTCCTATTGTCGTGGGTCTGATTTTAAGAACATGGCTTAAACGTCAAGTCGAATCTTATATTCAAGTGATGCCTTTAGTGTCAGTCATTGCAATTGTCGCGATTGTGGCAGCCATTATTGGCGGCAGTAAAGCGGCAATTTTACAGTCGGTTTTGCTCATTTTGGCTGTGGTGATATTGCATAATGGCCTTGGATATTTATTAGGCTTTACCGCGGCACGTTTCTTTAAATTACCTTATGCGGACAGTAAGGCAATTGCCGTAGAAGTAGGAATGCAAAACTCAGGCTTAGGCGTTGCGCTTGCCGCAGTACATTTTGCAGCATCTCCAATTACTGCCGTACCGAGCGCAATTTTCAGTCTTTGGCACAATATTTCTGGGCCTGCGCTTGCGACTTACTGGGCAAGTCGTAAAGATGTAAATGATCTTGCTAAAAAAATTGAGTAACTTTTAAAGAGGGTGCTCTACTAACCAATCTTCAATTTCATTTTCAGAAATCACTTCAAAACCATGGCGCCGCAACAGTGCCGTGGTGATTCCAGTTCCCACAATTTTTTCGCCTTGAAAAGTACCGTTATAAATTTTTTGACTGCCGCAAGACGGACTATTTTCTTTTAATACCACACAACTTGCTTTTATTTGTTGTGCGACTTCTAGTGTGCGATAAGCACCTTTTAAATATAGATCAGTTACATCTGAACCAGATGAATCGGTAATTTTTGCTTTGCCATCAAGCACATCTTGCCCTGTTCCTCCTACAATCTCTGCAGGTAAGCGAGGTGTAGTAAAACCCCCTAATAACTCTGGGCATAATGCTTGGGCTTTTTTATTGATTAATAGCTGCTTAAGTATGGTATTTGGACAAGATTTACCATCATATCGAACAGGTTCACCAATTAAACAGGCGCTCACTAAGATCATAAGTTTTCCTAAATCAAATGGATGGTGTGGCTGACTATAAGAATCATAAACAAAATTTGAAAACTGACCATTAATTTTAAAATAGCTTAATTCAAGATTACTAAAATTATGCAATTCATAATTAAGTTATGTATTGCATAATTTAATTGTTTTTAGTAGCATCTAATTCAAGGTAAATGGCCATTGGAGATCCAACAAGGATGTTGGTCTCCATAAATCTATAAATGATTTTTAGGAAAAGACGATTTTTAAAGGTTTATTGAAAAATCTCAATCGTACTTTTAGATAACAAAGGACAGTGTGTATGGAAAATAAACACCACATGGAACGGAAATTAATCATCAAAGGCTTTACGCCCATCATATCTTCGTTTTAGCGACTCGTTTTTTTCTCATAGGATGCGTTGGGTTAAGGCATTTTGACGGTTCAAATACTCACTCAATGACGACGTATTCTATAGAGAAAGGAGCTGAGTTCATCAGCAATAGAGATAAACGGAACAGGTAATCACCAGAGGGAAACTAGATGGATATTTTAGAGAACCCATTAGAATTATGCGGTTTTGCATTTATTGAGTTTGTTTCAAAAGAAAATGAATTAGATCCAGTTTTTGAAACGATCGGCTTTTCAAAAGTAGCCAAGCATAAATCGAAAGAAGCGTACTTATGGCGTCAAGGAAATATCAATATTATCCTGAATTATCAGCCAGAATCTTATGCTTCATTCTTCTTTAATGAACATGGTCCATCTGCTTGTGCGATGGGTTTCAAAACACGTGATGCAGCAAAAGCTTTCCAAAAAGCAGTAGAGCTTGGTGCTGAACCAATGTATTCAAAAGTTGGGCCAATGGAGCTCAATATTCCAGCAATTAAAGGTATTGGTGGCATGCCAATCTTTTTAGTTGACCGTGATATTTATGAAAATGACTTTGTTTTCTTTGATGATGCTGAGAAACGTCCAGTAGGGGCAGGCTTAAACGAGATTGACCACTTAACTCATAACGTCTACAAAGGCCGTATGGAGTATTGGGCAAACTTCTATGAGAAAATCTTCAACTTCCAAGAAATTCGCTACTTTGATATTAAAGGCGAATATACAGGTTTAACATCTAAAGCATTAACAGCGCCAGACGGTATGATTCGTATTCCTCTAAACGAAGATTCGGACAAAGGAAACGGTCAAATTGCAGAGTTCCTATCTGACTTTAATGGTGAAGGTATTCAGCATATCGCATTTATTTGTGATGACTTAATCTCGACTTGGGATAAGTTAAAAGGCCTTGGTCTGAAATTTATGACTCCGCCGCCAAATACGTATTATGAAATGCTACCAGAACGTTTACCTGAGCATGGTGAGCCAACTGAAGAGTTAAAACAGCGTGGTATTTTACTCGATGGGAATACTAAAGACGGTCAGAAAAAGCTGTTATTACAAATTTTCTCTGAAAACATGATTGGTCCAGTTTTCTTTGAATTTATTCAACGTAAAGATGATGATGGCTTTGGTGAAGGTAACTTCAAGGCATTATTCGAGTCGATTGAACGTGACCAGATTCGCCGTGGTGTTTTAGAAACTAAATAAGCTGAGCTTTATTCCTGAGAAAAAAAACCAAGAGTTGATCTCTTGGTTTTTTTATCGCTATTGATTAGCGGCTTTTAATATATTGATTGATGAGGTTTACTTCATTTTTCAAGATTTCAATCGTTTTACTGTGAGGGTCGACTGGTAAAAACATTTCACTATCCAATGCGACAATACAAAACTCAATGCTCTGGTTTGAGTTAAACACAGGTAAACCCACCGCATTAATCCCCGTCAGTAAATCACCTTTCGCTGCCGACATTTGTTGTTGGCGAATAGTGTCTTTGAGCTCTGTAAACTCTTGCCAGTTTCGTGGTGCGATGTGCAATCCAAGTTCTTGATGCTTTTGCCATTCAGCTTCCATTAAAGGACGAACAAAATGCTCTGGAAGATAAGAAGCAAATAGACGTCCCGCAGCAGAATTGACTAAAGGCATAATTGAGCCGACTTTAGTGACAATCGAAATAGGGTGGTTCGATTCAATCGATTGAACCACGACAGGACCTTTCGGTGACCATTTACTGATTTGTATACCGCAACCAATTTTGTTTTGTAGGTCGTAAATTAAATGCTGTACCAGCTGTAGTGTGTCGCTATGCTGAACACAGTTTAGACCTAAGCGCCATGCCTGATCACCTAAAGCATATTGCCCATCATCAAGCTGTTTTGCATATTCCATACGAATAAGGCTGACCAGATAACGATGTACTTTGGCAGGATGCATGTCGAGCTTGCTCGATAGATCTTTGAGAATAATAGGTTGATTGTGTTCCAAAAGGGCGTTTAGTACAGATAAACCGACTTCAAGTGATTGAACCCCCCCAGATACTTTTTCTTCAATCATTTAAATACCCTTAATAAATTTACTTCAGCTGTTAAATAGTGACGATCAAAACATAAATTGAAATTGGCGCGTTTTACATCATGCCTGAGCCTAGTGAAAAATAGAAATCACCTTTTTCTATTAGCGAAATTGACATGTTTAATAATCAACAATTTTCTAAAATCACTATGCTCTTATTTATAGCGCAATTTTCTAGAAATTTAGCAGTATTAAATAATATAAATCGGCATTGATATAGAACTGCTCGTTAAAAACAATTCTAATCAATGCCGACTTTTTAGTTCGCTCTTTTAAAATTAGGTTCCTAACTCTTCTTCATGTAAGAAATGAGTGTGGTGCGGAGCGCGTTTAGTTTTGCTCCATTCCTCTAGCATTTCAACTTTCATCTCTTCAGTAATTTTCGCAATTTTTTCTTCAGCATGCACATCGTTATAAGTCAGTTCTAAACGGTGGCCATTTGGATCAAAGAAGTAAATTGAGTGGAAAATACCATGGTTGGTCACGCCTAAAACTTTCACACCATTTTCTTCTAAATGTTGCTTGGCAGCCATCAGTGCATTTAAGTCTTCAACTTCAAAAGCAATATGTTGTACCCATTGAGGCGTATTTTCGTCGCGCCCCATTTCTGGTTGAGTTGGCAATTCAAAAAATGCCAAAACGTTACCTTGGCCGGCATCTAAAAATAAATGCATATATGGGTCAAAGGCTTTAGTTGAAGGTACATGATCTTCGGCAAAAGCTAAAATAAAGTCCATGTTGAGCATTTTTTTATACCACTCAACGGTCTCTTTCGCATCCTTACAACGATATGCAACGTGATGTATTTTTTTAATGGCAAATGTCATATTAAAACTCCTTTTTACTATTCCCAATCTGGTTGTTGTTCTGGCGCCGCGTTATAGAAGGCTGGGATAGACAAACAATGGTGATAAATCGATTCAATTTTTGGAAACGCAGATAAATCAATCTTGAAGCGTTTCGCGTTGTAGACCTGTGGAATTAGGCAGCAATCGGCAATAGTTGCTTGCTGTCCAAAGCAAAATTGTCCATTTGAATCTTGAAGTTGCTGTTCGAGATTTTGAAAGCCTTCAATAATCCAGTGCTGATACCAATAGTTTTTCTGCTCATCTGAAACATTTAAGTCATTTTTTAAATATTTCAGTACACGTAAGTTGTTTAATGGGTGAAGATCACAGGCGATTGCTTGGGCAAAGGCACGAATTTTGGCTCTCTCTTGCACATCATTTGGAAGTAATTTGGTCTCTGGATATTGCTCATCCAGATATTCCAAAATACTTAACGATTGAGACAAGATTAAATCACCGTCAATTAAGGTCGGCACGAGAGCACTGCGGTTTAACTTTAAATAGTCTTCGCTTTGCTGTTCATTTTTTACCAGATGAACTGGAACAGTCTCATAAGCTAAGCCTTTAATGTTGAGGCCAATCCGTACTCTGTAAGCTGCAGAGCTACGAAAGTAACTATACAGCTTCATAGTTAGGCTCCGAAGTTTCTGCAAACTCGAAATTTAATGCAGGAAGAACCGTGTTTCGAACCTCGCCAAAGCCAATGCGAATACCATTTTTCTCACAGTGGCCTTTCATAATGAGCGTATCGCCGTCTTGCAAGAAACCACGAGTTTCACCATTGGCGAGTGTTAAAGGCTTGGTGGTGTTCCAAGTCAGCTCAAGCAAGCTGCCATATGAATCTGGCGTAGAACCAGAAATTGTACCTGAGCCCATCAAGTCACCGACCTGAACGTTACAGCCTGCAATGGTGTGGTGAGTCAACTGCTGAGCCATTGACCAATACATATATTTGAAATTGGTTTTGCAGATCACATCAGGTTGTGCTGATTTCGGGCTTTGAATTTCAACACTCAAATTAATGTCGTAACTATTTGCGATATTTTCTTGTAAATACGCTAAAGGTTTAGGGTCTTGTTTTGGGCCTTCAACTTTAAATGGCTCAAGTGCTTCAAGTGTTACTACCCAAGGAGAAATCGAACTTGCAAAAGTTTTTGCGTTAAAGGGTCCAAGTGGAACATATTCCCATTGCTGGATATCGCGTGCTGACCAGTCGTTCAGCAAAACCATTCCAAAAATATGGTCCCACGCATTTTCAATTGAGATCGGCTGGCCAAGCTCCGTTGGTTTACCAATAACAAATGCTGTTTCAAGTTCAAAATCGAGTTTACGCGTCGCTGAAAAAACTGGGCGCTCTTCATTTGGAAGTTTGATTTGTCCAGATGGACGTACGACTTGAGTGCCACTGACTACAACAGAGCTAGCACGACCGTTATAACCAACAGGCAATTCGGTCCAGTTTGGCAGTAAAGCATTTTTAGGATCACGGAACATACAGCCCACATTGGTCGCATGTTCTTTAGAAGAATAGAAATCGGTATAACCCGGGACTTGAAGTGGTAAATGCAAAGTAACACTATCTTGCTTAACCAAAACTTCTTGGCGCAATGCTTCATTTTCTTGAAGCGTTAAATTTTCAACTGAAAGAAGAGACTGTAATGTTTTACGAACTTTAGACCAGTTGGCTTTGCCTGATTCAATAAATTTATTCAGTGTAGGCTGGTTAAAGTATGTGTCTTGATCTGAAAGTTTTAAAAGACCATGCTTTTCAAGAGCAGCGAGATCAATGACCCAATCACCGATAGCTACACCGACCTGACGCTCGCCTTCGGCTGTTCTACTAAAAATACCGTAAGGCAAATTATGAATAGTGAAATCTGATTGAGGTGAAACTTCAATAAAAGAGTTTAGTTTTTGTTCCATTTTCGCGTCCTTGTCTTTATCTCGGGTCTTATACAAATAAAAGTTCGGTCTAGGACTGAGCTACTCAATAAGCTTTTAACCTTTGTTTAGATCATCTTTGGTCTTATGAGTTTGATATAGACCGAGCACAACCAATTGCTTCATATCTCTATAATACTGAATTCATCAAATTACGCAATACATAATTTAATTACACATTTCATAATAATTGTCATTTCTTGTATTTTCTGTTTTCATTCGCGTTCTTGAGAAAAGTCACGCAATTATTTTTTCATCAATCTCTATGAAAGTTTGATCAATTTATGATATACGTAATTTATTGGAAAAAAATTACGTGACACGGATGAGAATAATCATATGTCAGCACAAGAGCAAGGAAACCTGAAACATGGTTTGAGTAATCGGCACATCCAGCTTATTGCATTGGGTGGGGCGATTGGCACAGGGCTTTTTCTTGGTATATCACAATCGATTAAATTAGCAGGTCCATCGGTCATCCTTGGTTATGCCATTGCAGGATTTATTGCTTTTTTAATGATGCGCCAGCTTGGTGAAATGGTGGTTGAAGAGCCAGTGAGTGGTTCTTTTAGTCATTTTGCCTACAAATATTGGGGACCATTTGCCGGGTTCATGTCAGGATGGAACTATTGGGTACTCAATGTCCTCGTCTGCATGGCAGAACTTAGTGCAATTGGTCTTTACATTCAATATTGGTGGCCGCAAATCCCGACGTGGGCATCTGCTTTAACCTTCTTTGTCTTAATTAATGGCATTAATCTGCTACACGTTAAGTTTTTTGGCGAAATGGAATTTTGGTTTTCTATTGTCAAAATCTTGGCGATCCTTGCAATGATTGGCTTTGGTTCATATCTACTTGCAACAGGCACAGCAGGTCCACAGGCAAGCATTTCGAACCTCTGGGCACTTGGTGGTTTCTTCCCGTTTGGTGTTGAAGGCTTAGTCATGGCAATGGCAGTCATTATTTTTGCTTTTGGTGGTATTGAGCTGTTCGGTATTACTGCGGCTGAAGCACGTGACCCTGATAAAACTTTACCTAAAGCTGTGAATCAAATTATTTACCGTATTTTGATTTTCTATATTGCGACACTTTTTGTTTTATTCTCGCTATTCCCATGGAATCAAATGGCACAAGGCGGAAGCCCGTTTGTGATGGTTTTTGCTTCTTTAGATAGCCAAGGCATCGCAACGTTATTGAACTTTGTCATTTTGACAGCAGCGGTTTCAGTTTATAACGGCACAAGTTATTGTAGTAGCCGTATGTTATTAGGCCTTGCACAACAAGGAAATGCACCAAAAGTATTTGCACGTATTAATAAACGCGGTATTCCAACCAACGCAGTGATCCTGTCTGCGGCAGTCACTATTTTATGTGTACTGTTAAACTATATTTTCCCTGAAAAAGCATTTGGTTTATTGATGATGCTGGTGGTTGCAGCGATTGTGATTAACTGGGTAGTCATTTCATGGACGCACTTAAAATTCCGCAAATATATGCAGCGCCAAGGGCAAACAACCAAGTTCCCAAGCTTTATGTATCCGTTTAGCAACTATCTATGCATATTATTTATGCTTGGCATTTTGATCGTAATGTCTTTAACACCAGATATGCGTGTTGCGGTCATGATGATTCCTGGCTGGATTTTGTGTTTGATGGTGGCTTATCAATTTAAACGTCGGAAATTAAAAGCTGAGCAGTCTATACGCGCTTTAGAAGCAGATATTTAATAAATTATTGAGTTGTATTTAAAAAAAGGACGTTCGAGAGGCGTCCTTTTTTATTTTTAAAATTTAGCAACAGAAATTAAAGGATTTTATTATTGTTATAATATAACATTTCGTTAATTTAATGTTGAGCAATTTTCCCATTTTTGGTGAAGATAGAGCATATTTATGAAGCGTTATTTAGGTTTACTTTTTTTATCTCTCACAGCGTGTAGTACTCAAACTCCCAAGCCAACAATTCCTCTGCACACCCAGACCTCTTTACCTCAACCTACAAAACCAGTGGTCAGAATAAAGCCTCAACCCGAGGCGTATGTTGCATGGTTAGCTACAGGCGATCACAGGCAGTCTGTGCAAGCTTACAAGCAATTTCTTAAGCAAAAGGGTCTTGCCGATTTAGTTCCAGATCATGAGTTATTACGCTCGGCTCGCGATTGGCAAAAATGTGGAGTCGAGCCCTATGCTGTACCACCGCGCGAGATTTGGTCCAATATTGTTCCGACACTTAGCATTTTAAAAGCGTTAGTTGACGATGGCGTGATTAATGATTTTGAAGTGACTTCGGTCTACCGTGCTTTATCTTTAAACCGCTGTGCAGGTGGTGCGGATGCTTCCCGACATGTCTTTAATGCAGCTCTTGATTTTAGAATTGGCCCAGAACAGCCGAGTGATTTAGACCAGTTTAATATTCAACAAACCAAAACCAAACTGTGTCAATTCTGGGCGACTAAAGGCCAAACTCTTAATATGGGCCTAGGTGTTTACGCTTCGGGACAAATTCATATTGATAGCCAAGGATTCCGTGCATGGGGACCTGACCATCACTATAGAACCTCAATTTGTCAGTGACTATAAAAGCAATTTTTTCAAATACTAAGAGTGTTAGCTTAAATAAAACTGGAATAAAAACTTGATCAATAGTTATGTTATAACATAACATTATTGTGATTTAGAAATATATTACGCCTGTGATCTGGTCATACTTAAATGGCCAGCCATGATCAGTTTAAAGATTATTCAAAGAGATCAAGCCATGCGCACTGCAATCGCCAACTCATTTGCCAAGCTTCCCGTCACTGTTTTATCGGGCTTTTTGGGTGCAGGAAAGACCACATTACTCAACCATATTTTAAATAATCGTGAAGGCCGCCGTATTGCCGTGATTGTCAATGATATGTCTGAGGTGAATATTGATGCGGCATTAGTACGCGAAGGTGGGGCAGAGCTTTCAAGAACAGATGAAAAGCTGGTTGAAATGAGTAATGGTTGTATCTGTTGCACGCTACGAGAAGATTTACTGGTTGAGGTTAAACGTTTAGCTGATGAAGGACGCTTTGACCAATTGGTGATTGAGTCTACTGGCATTTCAGAACCTTTACCTGTGGCAGAAACCTTTACCTTTGAAGATGAAGATGGAAACTCACTCAATGAATTCGCTCGACTCGACACCATGGTCACGGTAGTCGATGCTTTTAACTTTCTTAGAGATTACAGTTCGGTTGACTTACTGCAAGAGCGTGGCGAATCATTAGGCGAGCAAGATGAAAGAACTGTAGTCGATCTTCTCATCGATCAAATCGAGTTTTGTGATGTAATTGTGCTGAATAAAATTGACCTGATTGACCAAGCTCAGCAAGACCAACTCATCGCAATTTTAAAAACTCTCAATCCGCGTGCCCGAATTGAAATTGCTCAATTTGGAAAGATTGCCTTAAATAAAATTTTAAATACACAGCTATTTGATTTTGATGAAGCCGCACAAGCACCGGGCTGGCTAAAAGAGTTACGCGGCGAGCATACGCCAGAGACTGAAGAGTATGGAATTAGTAGCTTTGTTTACCGTGCCCGTCGACCTTTTCACCCAGAGCGTTTTTATGATTTAGTACAGTCTGAATGGCCGGGTGTCGTTCGTTCTAAAGGCTTTTTCTGGTTGGCTGCTGAACCGACATTGGCTTATTCATGGTCACAAGCGGGAGCAATGGCTCGCCACGGCTTAGCAGGTTACTGGTGGGCGGCCGTTGCAGAAGAAGACTGGCCGAGTGACCTAGCCAGTATTGAAGAAATTAAGAAAAACTGGGATGCCCGCACAGGTGATGCACGTCAGGAACTGGTTTTAATTGGTATGCAAATGGATGAGCAAGCTTTAATACAACGCTTAGATCGTTGCTTGTTAAATGATGAAGAAATGGCTTTAGGACCACAAGCTTGGCAGAGCTGGTCTAATCCTTTTAAGCAAGATAATGAAACCATGTTGATCGCTTAATAAAATAAAGCCCCTATTTTAAAGGGGCTTATTTTTATGATTTATCTTTAATAAAAACCTTTCGAATGTAGCTGTTAAGTGGGGTGGAATAATATTTTTCAATTGCTGCGCTGATGATAAAAGTCAGAACCAGATAGCCAATTAAAAGCATAATTTTGATGCTAGCGTCGGTTTGAGCCGGAATAAAAGCAACTTTCATAAGCCCCAGCACAACCAGATGGAACAAATAAGTTTCATAACTTCTTTGCCCCAACCAGACCATGACTTTTGTAAATAGATTATGCGCTTGCGCTCCTGAAGGATGTTGAAAACACAAAATCAGTAAGCCTGTGGCAAAAGCAAATAAGCTAATCCCCCATGTACTCACTTCTTTAATTGGCGCATATAAATATAGAGCGGTCATGCCCAAAATAATCAACCACGAAAGAGGTTTTTTATAAGTCCAGTCTGGTCGATATGTATGAGAAAAAATGGCAGTTAAACAGCCAATCGCTATACCATCAAAACTCGAAAAATAATGATATAAATAGGCGCCGCTTTCTTCTCCAAAATGTAGAGATCTAAAATAAGGCCCATATAAAATTACTCCAATCAGTACAGCAATAAAGAACTTATTACTACGCGTGAGCAGGCACAATAATGGAAAAACAAAGTAAAAAACTTCTTCTACAGAGAGCGACCACAACACGCCTAAAGCATAGTTTACCCAACCAAATTTAATAATCAGGATATTCATCCAGAAGGTTAAAGCTGCAAAAATTGTTAATGGATAAGAGACCTCAATGCCATTCGGGGCTTGGTTCATAAAGGGTTTTAAATCAAATGACCCAAGTAGACTTACCCCTAAAATGAGTAATCCTAGACACGGTAAAATACGTGCCGCCCGCCGGATATAAAAATGCTTGAGGTTAATTGCGGAGAATTGTTTATCTCTTTTTAAAGTGTGATGGGTAATTAAAAAACCCGAAATCACAAAAAACATGGTGACGCCATAATTTCCGTTTCTTGCGATGACTGTGCTAAATGCTTCACCTAAGAAATCAAAACCTAACCATGTGTCTTTAAGTTTATAGGGAATATTAAAATGATGTAAAAGAACCAAAAGGATAGAAATTCCTCGGAGAATATCTATTTTATAATTACGCATTCGATGTGCTTCCAGTTTTATTAATATACTGTGTGGCAGAAGAATACTATCGATCAGTTATTTTAAATAAAAATTTTAAGCAGCATTTCGTAAATTAGAAAAGATGATACTTTTTACATCCTTGAATTGAGCATAGTCTTAGCAGAAATAACTATTAAATAAATATTGATAAAAGCCTAATATATTTGAATTTCTCTACATAAAACTTTAAATTAGCTCTTATTGAGCTATGTTTATTTTTTAAACTTTTTAAAATCTATTTAATTCATCAATTAACATGTTGTATGTAGTTGTATATACATAGCATGTCAACTAAAATACTTTTTTGCCTGCCGCCTTTTTGAGTATTTGTTATGCCCAGAACATCAAAACAAGAACATGCTGAGCTTTCGATTGAAGCTGATAGTCCAGTTCCTTTATATCAACGCGTCAAACAGCTCATTTCACAAAAAATTTATGAAGGATCGTGGGCTGTAAATAAAAAAATTCCTTCGGAAAGTGAACTCGTTAATCAACTTGGCTGTAGCCGTATGACGGTAAACCGTGCGCTACGTGAGCTAACGACTGAGGGCTTGCTTGTGCGAATTCAGGGCGTTGGTTCTTTCGTAGCTGAAGGACAGGGCCGTACTGCACTTTTTCAGATTAATAATATCGCCGATGAGATTATTGCACGAAACCATAAGCACCATGCTGAAGTTTTAGTTTTAGAACAAATTTATGCAAATGCAGAGCAAAGCGTGTTAATGCAGACTCGCGAAGGACAAAGATTATTTCACTCGATTATTGTGCATTATGAAAATGATGTACCTGTTCAGGTCGAAGATCGTTTAGTCGATGCAGCACTGATTCCAGATTATCTACAACAAGATTTTAAAACGATTACGCCTAATGCTTACCTCATGGCAAAAGCGCCTGTGACAGAAGGCGAGCATATTGTCGAGGCCGTTTTAGCATCTGCTCAAGAGTGCAAGTGGTTGAAGATCACCAAAGCTGAACCATGTTTACTCATCCGTCGCCGTACATGGTCAAATAAACAACTCATTTCAAGTGCACGTTTGATCTATCCGGGCAGCCGCTATTATCTCGAAGGGAAATTTAATCCATGATTGAATTGATCAGGGCCGATCAATATACAAAAATGCTTTGGAAAAATGGTGCGGGTTTCACTTTAGAAATTGCCAGAAGCCAAGGTGAGGCTGACTTCGATTGGCGCATTTCAATGGCAGATGTAACTACTTCCGGGCCATTTTCGCTATTTCTAAATAAGC
This sequence comes from Acinetobacter sp. WU_MDCI_Abxe161, assembly GCF_025514355.1. Taxonomy (NCBI): domain Bacteria; kingdom Pseudomonadati; phylum Pseudomonadota; class Gammaproteobacteria; order Moraxellales; family Moraxellaceae; genus Acinetobacter; species Acinetobacter sp. WU_MDCI_Abxe161. The sequence goes on along the minus strand of NZ_JAHPTU010000006.1, from coordinate 188,229 downwards.
AGCGCATTATTAGCGTACTCGATGGACAGGGCATGGTATTACATGTCGATGATCTTCCTGCCAAGACGCTGAACCAAGGTGATATTTTTGCTTTTCATGGTGAGAGTCAGATCCAAAGTGAACTGGTAGACGGTGCAATTCGAGATTTAAATTTAATTTATGATCCGGCAAAGTTTTATGCTCGTTTTCAGTGGTTGAATGAGGCAGCGGAGCAGGCATTTATAAGCTCGGCAGACCTGATTTTTATTTTTAATCAGGGTGGTGAAACGGAAGTGAACGTTGATGAGCATTCCGTTCAGCTTGCTGCTCATGAGACGCTAAAAATTGAGAAAAATGCTAGTGTCACATCAATCAATTTTCCAAAAAAACAGCACAAAAGTTGCTATATCATTGAGTTAATTCAACGTTAAAAAGATATAGTTTACTGATTAAAAAGCACATGTCTTGTTAGAAGATATGTGCTTTTTTTATGTCAGATATAAAAATAAATTATTTTAATTCATGAGCTTATTCAATTTTTTTAAAAAAATACGAGCAAGCCTCTTCACGCCGAAAAATATTTGTGTAGTATATAAATGTATATACAAGTTAATACATTACTATACAAATGCAGAAACAAATGATGTTCTGCTGATGTAAGCTCAAAGGAAGGAGTCCGACTGTGACAACAATGACAACAAAATTTCGTGATGTAGAAATTCGTGCGCCACGCGGCACTGAATTGACGGCTAAAAGTTGGTTAACTGAAGCTCCATTACGTATGTTGATGAATAACCTTGATCCGGACGTTGCAGAAAACCCGAAAGAGTTGGTTGTATACGGTGGTATTGGCCGTGCAGCACGAAACTGGGAATGTTTCGACAAAATTGTAGATACTTTAAAAAATCTTGAAACTGATGAAACTTTATTAGTTCAATCAGGCAAACCAGTAGGTGTATTTAAAACTCATAAAGATGCACCTCGTGTTTTAATTGCAAACTCAAACCTTGTACCGCACTGGGCAAACTGGGAACACTTCAACGAGTTAGACGCAAAAGCACTTGCAATGTACGGTCAAATGACAGCAGGTTCATGGATCTACATTGGTAGCCAAGGCATTGTACAAGGTACTTATGAAACTTTCGTTGAAGCAGGCCGCCAACACTACAACGGTGACTTAAAAGGTCGTTGGGTACTTACTGCCGGTTTAGGTGGTATGGGTGGTGCTCAGCCTTTAGCTGCAACACTTGCAGGTGCATGTTCTTTAAACATTGAATGCCAACAAGCAAGTATCGATTTCCGTTTACGTACCCGTTATGTAGACGAACAAGCAACTGATTTAGATGACGCTTTAGCGCGTATTGACCGCTATACAAAAGAAGGTAAAGCAATTTCAATTGCGCTTCATGGTAACGCTGCTGAAATTTTACCTGAGCTTGTTCGCCGTGGTGTACGTCCAGACATGGTGACCGACCAAACAAGTGCACACGATCCACTCAATGGCTATTTACCAGTAGGTTGGACTTGGGATGAATATCGTGAACGTGCAAAAACTGAACCAGAAACTGTTGTAAAAGCTGCAAAACAGTCGATGGCTAAGCATGTACAAGCGATGCTCGATTTCCAAAAAATGGGTGTGCCAACATTTGACTATGGCAACAACATTCGTCAAATGGCGAAAGATGAAGGCGTAGCAAACGCTTTTGATTTCCCAGGTTTCGTACCTGCATACATCCGTCCATTGTTCTGCCGTGGTATTGGTCCATTCCGTTGGGCAGCGTTGTCTGGCGACCCAGAAGATATTTATAAAACAGATGCCAAAGTTAAAGAGTTAATTCCTGATGATGAGCATTTACATCACTGGTTAGACATGGCTCGTGAACGCATTAGCTTCCAAGGCTTACCAGCGCGTATTTGCTGGGTAGGTTTAGGCTTACGTGCAAAACTTGGTTTGGCATTTAACGAAATGGTTCGTAGCGGTGAATTATCAGCTCCAGTTGTGATTGGTCGTGACCATTTAGACTCAGGTTCAGTTGCGAGCCCAAACCGTGAAACTGAAGCAATGCAAGACGGATCTGATGCAGTATCAGACTGGCCTTTATTAAACGCATTGTTAAATACAGCGGGCGGCGCAACTTGGGTGTCTTTACATCATGGTGGCGGTGTAGGTATGGGCTTCTCTCAACACTCAGGCGTTGTGATTGTATGTGATGGTACAGATGAAGCTGCTGCACGTATTGCTCGTGTACTGACCAATGACCCTGCAACAGGTGTTATGCGTCATGCTGATGCAGGTTATGAAATTGCGATTAACTGTGCGAAAGAGCAAGGCCTACACTTGCCAATGATCACGCAATAAAAATACACGGAAGAACTGGCGGTGCTTTTTGCAATTGTGAAAAGCACCGTCTCAGCAGAATATAGTGCAAAAAATTAGGAAGCCAACATGGAATTATTGATCCAACCGGGAAAACTGACCTTAGCCGATTTACGTCAAGCGTACCTCAACCCGATCAAAGTTAAATTAGATGAAAGTGCTTCATCTGCAATTAATGCAAGCGTGGCTTGCGTTGAGAAAATTGTAAATGAAGGACGTACAGCTTATGGTATTAATACGGGCTTTGGCTTACTTGCTTCAACCAAAATTGCTCCTGAAGATTTAGAAAAGTTACAACGTTCATTGGTTCTTTCGCATGCCGCAGGTGTTGGTGAAGCACTTGATGATGCAATGGTTCGTCTAATCATTCTATTGAAAGCAAATAGCTTGGCGCGTGGTTTCTCTGGTATTCGTCGTAAAGTGATTGATGCGTTGTTGGCTTTAATTAATGCCGAAGTTTACCCACACATTCCACTGAAAGGTTCAGTAGGGGCTTCAGGTGACTTGGCACCACTTGCACACATGTCTTTAGTGTTACTTGGTGAAGGTAAAGCGCGTTATAAGGGTGAATGGTTACCAGCAGTTGAAGCTTTAAAAGTTGCAGGTTTAGAACCGATTTCTTTAGCAGCTAAAGAAGGTTTAGCACTTTTAAACGGTACACAAGTTTCAACCGCTTATGCTTTACGTGGCTTATTTGAAGCTGAAGATTTATTTGCAGCTGCAACGGTTTGTGGTGGCTTAAGCGTTGAAGCAATGCTGGGTTCACGTGCACCATTCGATGCGCGCATTCACGAAGTGCGTGGCCAACGCGGTCAAATTGATGTAGCTGCGGCTTATCGTGATCTACTAACAGACTCGAGTGAAATTGCACATTCACACGAAGACTGTAGCAAAGTTCAAGACCCATACTCTTTACGTTGCCAACCACAGGTGATGGGTGCATGTCTAACTCAAATCCGTCAAGCTGCTGAAGTTTTAGAAATTGAAGCAAATGCGGTATCGGATAACCCGCTTGTTTTTGCTGAACAAGGTGATGTGATTTCTGGTGGTAACTTCCATGCAGAACCTGTAGCAATGGCGGCAGATAATTTAGCATTGGCAATTGCAGAAATTGGTTCACTGTCTGAACGTCGTATTTCAATGATGATGGACCGTCACATGTCACAGCTTCCACCGTTCTTGGTGGCAAATGGTGGTGTGAACTCAGGCTTTATGATTGCTCAAGTGACCGCTGCTGCGCTTGCGAGTGACAACAAGGCACTTGCACATCCTGCAAGTGTTGATAGCTTGCCAACTTCAGCGAATCAGGAAGACCATGTATCAATGGCACCGAATGCGGGTAAACGTCTTTGGTATATGGCTGACAACGTCCGTGGCATTTTAGCTGTTGAATGGTTAGGCGCTTGTCAGGGTCTAGACTTCCGTGAAGGCTTAAAAAGCTCGCCTAAACTTGAACAAGCTCGTAAAATCTTGCGCGCTCAAGTGCCTTACTACAGTGAAGACCGTTTCTTTGCTCCTGATATTGAGCAAGCAAGTGAATTACTCTCAAGCGGCTGCCTAAACGAGTTAATTATTCCAAAACTACTCCCTAGTTTATCTGAAGTGTGATTGATAAAACGGTCACATGGAGTGGCCGAATCTAACTAAATATCCTCAAGGATTGGAGATTATAATGTCACAAAACTCCACACTACAGCGGGGTTTAAACACCCGCCATATTCGTTTCTTGGCATTGGGCTCAGCAATTGGAACTGGGCTTTTCTATGGTTCGGCAACTGCCATTAAAATGGCAGGGCCTTCAGTTTTACTTGCGTATATCGTTGCAGGGATTGCAATTTATATCGTTATGCGCGCATTGGGTGAAATGGCTGTCCATAATCCCGTCTCTGGCTCATTCAGCCACTATGCATCACAGTACATTGGTCCTTTGGCTGGTTTTACGACAGGCTGGACTTATGTCTTTGAAATGGTGATTGTTGCGATTGCCGATGTGACTGCTTTTGGTATTTATATGGGGTTTTGGTATCCCGATGTACCACGGTGGATCTGGATTTTATCCCTGATTATGTTCTTGGGTGCAATTAACCTGATTCACGTTAAAGTCTTCGGTGAACTCGAGTTTTGGCTTTCTATTGTCAAGGTGAGTGCGATTGTTGCCATGATTTTAGGTGGAATAGGCTTAATGTTCTACGGCTTCCATGCTGACCATAGCAGTGTGGTACCGGGTATACAAAATTTATGGATTTATGATGGCTTTATGCCGCATGGGATTGCAGGCTTAGTTGCATGTTTATCTGTAGTGGTATTTGCGTTCGGTGGTATCGAAATTATTGGTATTACAGCCGGTGAGTCACAAGACCCGAAAACAACTTTGCCAAAAGCAATTAATGCAGTTCCAGTACGTATTTTACTTTTCTATGTACTGACCATTTTTGTTTTGATGTCGATTTTCCCATGGAATCAAATTGGTAGCCAAGGTAGTCCATTTGTACAAATTTTTGAAAATCTAGGCATTCCATCTGCTGCGCATATTTTAAATATGGTGGTGGTGACCGCCGCGATCTCGGCAATTAATAGTGATGTGTTTGGTGCTGGCCGTATGCTTTATGGTATGGCAAATCGTGGTCAAGCGCCTCGAGTTTTTCAGAAGTTATCACGTAATGGCGTGCCATGGATGACCGTAGTGGTTATGGCTGGTGTGCTATTAATTGGTGTCGTACTGAATTACCTGATTCCTGAAAATGTATTCATGATCATTGCGTCGATTGCAACTTTCGCAACCGTTTGGGTGTGGCTCATGATTTTACTTTCGCAAGTCGCAATGCGCCGTAAGTTATCTACTGCGGAAATTAAGGCACTGGATTTCCCTGTATGGGGTTGGCCATATGCACCTGCATTTGCGATTGGTTTTATGGCGTTCATCTTAGTCATGATGGGGTATTTCCCAGATTCACGTCCTGCAATTTATGTAGGAATCACTTGGCTTGCTCTGTTAACAATTGCTTATCGCATTTGGGTAAAGCCAGAGCAAAGCTTGGGAAAGGAAAGTAATCCTATCCAGCAAAATGTTGAGATAGAAAGCTAACAAATGAACTGCCCAATGGTTGAACTATTGGGCAGTTTTGAGGAAGGGCTAATGAAAAAACTTTGGCAAAATTGCCACATTGCGACCATGCAAAATGGGCAATATTCATACATTGAAGATGCTGCAATTGTCACAGAAGGGCATCTCATTCACTGGATTGGAAAACAACAACAACTTCCTACCGATACTTATTCCGAAACAGTTGACTTAAAAGGCGCTTGGGTAACCCCAGGGTTTATCGACTGCCATACGCATAGTGTATTTGGTGGCAACCGTAGTGTTGAGTTTGAAAAGCGCTTACAAGGCGTGAGCTATGCTGAAATTGCAGCAAGCGGTGGCGGTATTGCCAGTACTGTTCGTGCAACGCGTGAAGCAAGCGAAGAACAACTATTAAATTCAGCACTTAAACGTATTCGCTGTATGCAGCAAGATGGTGTAACCACCATTGAGATTAAGTCTGGTTACGGACTCAACTACGAAAACGAGCGCAAAATGCTGCGTGTGATCCGTCAAATTGGTGAAGCTTTACCAATGACGGTCAAAAGCACCTGTTTAGCTGCTCATGCTTTACCGCCAGAATACAAAGATCAAAGCGATGCTTATATCGAGCATATTTGTACAGAAATGCTGCCTAAACTGCATGCTGAAGGTTTGGTCGATGCTGTAGATGCATTCTGCGAGCATTTGGCCTTTTCACCAGCTCAGGTCGAACGTGTTTTTAAAACGGCACAATCATTGGGGCTACCCGTTAAGCTTCATGCTGAGCAGCTCTCATCGCTAGGTGGTTCAAGCTTGGCAGCACGTTATCATGCGTTGTCAGCTGACCATTTAGAGTACATGACCGAAGATGATGTCAAAGCCATGGCAGAGTCGGGTACGGTTGCAGTGTTACTACCGGGCGCCTTTTATTTATTACGTGAAACACAATATCCACCGATTGAAAGTCTGATTAAACATGGCGTGCGTATTGCGCTGTCGAGTGATTTAAACCCGGGTACATCTCCAGCACTTTCTTTACGTTTAATGCTCAATATGGGCAGCACACTTTTCCGCTTAACGCCTGAGCAAGCATTAGCTGGTGTCACCATTCATGCGGCACAAGCACTTGGTTTAGAACAAACGCACGGCAGTCTAGAGCAGGGCAAAGTCGCTGACTTTGTGGCTTGGGATATTGAGCATCCATCTGAAATTGTTTACTGGCTGGGCGGAGATTTGCCTAAGCGAGTCGTTCAGCATGGACAAGAAGTTATTTTTTAAACGGTGTCACATGAATCACACATTTAAATGGCAAGGCCGCCATGATGGCGAGGGTGAAGCACACCAACGTATTCACCATATTATGAATAAAACTCAACATGCCGAATTTGCCCTGATTGGTTTTAGCTCTGATGAGGGCGTGAAGCGTAACAAAGGCCGAGTCGGTGCTGCCGATGCGCCAGATGCAATTCGCACACAACTTGCTAATTTACCGATTCATCGTCCAGTCAGTATTGTCGATTTGGGTACGGTCACTTGTGAATATGGCAATTTAGAGCAAGCCCAAACAGAGTTAGCTGAGCAAGTCGCAAATAGCCTGCAAAATGATTTAAAACCGATTGTATTAGGCGGTGGACATGAGGTTGCATTTGGCAGCTTTAGCGGCCTGTTCCAATATATACAAGCCCACGCACCAGATAAAAAAATAGGCATTATTAATTTCGATGCCCATTTTGATTTGCGTGAAGCAGAGCATGCCACTTCTGGAACACCTTTTTTACAAGCAGCGCGACTTTCCGAACAGCATCAAAAACAATTTAATTATTTATGTATTGGGGTCGCTAACCATGCCAATACTAAAGTTTTGTTTGATACAGCCGATGCTCTGAATTGCTCATATTTGCGCGATCATGAGGTTAATATTTTTAACCTAAATAATGTGCTTGCAGCGGTTGATGCTTTTATTGAAAAAGTGGACGGTTTGTACGTTACGATTGATTTAGATGTATTTACTGCCGCGGTTGCACCCGGAGTAAGTGCACCTGCTGTCAAAGGAATTGATTTAACGACTTTTGAAGCGATTTTTAAGCATATTCAAGAGACTGGCAAAATCAAACTTTTAGATATTGCTGAATGCAATCCAAAATTTGATTTGGACAATAGAACTGCAAAGTTGGCTGCCTATATTGTTTATCAATATTTGTTTTCTTGAGAAACAATTTTTAATGTAGAAATTCAAAAGTGCACTGAGATCGCTCATGTGCACTTTTTTTAAGTGTCTGATACATTAAAGTCAGATACGGAATATAGATAGCAACTATAAATAATATAATTAAAAATAAAATTAATTTATAAAATCATTGAGTTAAAAAATACTCGATTTTTACACCATTTTATATGCTGCTTGGCACGTAATTTGTTTTGTCTTTATTTTAACCTTTGTTAAACATTTCTGGATAATTAAATGAAAAACAGAACCTTACATTTGGCTTGTATCAGTGTTTTATTTTGGATGTCTCATTCCACTAATGCTACAACCCCCGAAATTAATTCTAATACCATCAAAAAATCACAAGCTAAACAAAACAGTGATGTCTCTGTTCGGGTGAAAGCTTTAAACCAGCTTTTACAAGAGCAGTGGGAATATACTTTGAAAAATAATCCTGAAACTGCAACTGTTTTAGGCGATTTGCGCTATAACAATCGGTGGACTGAGCTTTCAAAAAATCAGATCGAGAAAGATAAAAAAACTACTCAAAATTTTTTAAAACGTTTTGAAGCAATTGATAGCACAGGGTTTTCAGCAACTGATCAATTAAATAAAGATTTAATGGTTTATCAATTAAAAGAGTCACTTAAAAATTACGATTTGAAACTCTATGAGATGCCTTTCAACCAAATGTGGGGACTACATTTACAATTTCCGGGATTTATTAGTTCGATTCCATTTAATAATACGAAGCAATATCAAGACTATATTGCTCGTTTAAAACAAATCCCTCTTATTCTTGATCAAGGTATTCAGTTAGCAAAACAAGGACAAAAAGATGGCTTGATGCCACCCAAGTATTTAATTGAAAAAGTGGCAAAGCAGATTAATAGTATTGCAGCTCCAGCAGGGAAAGACAGTGTTTTTGCTTCACCATTAAAGCAATTTCCAAAAAATATTTCGAAAGCAGAACAAGAGCGTTTAAGCCGTGAAGTGCTACAGGTCATAGATCAGAATGTTCGCCCTGCATATCAAAAACTCGGGACATTTATTCAGAAAGATTACTTACCCTATGGACGACAACACGAGGGTATATGGAGCTTGCCAAATGGTGACGAGCTCTATCGCTTTTATGTAGAAAACAATACGACAACCTCGGAAAGCCGTGAAACTATTCATCAATTGGGATTAAAAGAAGTTGCTCGTATTGAAGCGGAAATGCTGAAAATTGCCAAAGCACAAGGTTTCAATGACTTAAAAAGTTTCCAACAATCTTTAAAAACAAATCCTGCGGTTTTCCCAAAATCTCGTGAAGAAATTTTAGAGATTTATCGCGGGTATATTGCCCAAATGCAACCAGAGTTGCCGAAGCTGTTTGGTTTATTACCCAAAAATAAAGTCGAAGTTTTACCTGTAGAGCAATATCGAGAAAAAGAAGCGGCAGGTGCGGAGTATCACCAAGGAACACCTGATGGTTCACGCCCCGGACAAGTGTATGTAAATACTGGCGACTTCTCTGAGCGTTCAAAAATATCAATGGAAGCGACCGCCTACCATGAGGCGATTCCGGGGCATCATATGCAGATTGATATTGCCCAAAACCTACCAAATTTACCGATGTTCCGAAAGCAACCCAACCACACCGCCTATATTGAAGGATGGGCACTTTACGCAGAGCAATTGGGTAAAGATGTTGGTTTCTATAAAGACCCGCTTTCAGACTATGGAAGACTCTCAAGCGAGTTATTTCGTGCGTGTCGTCTAGTGGTTGACACTGGCGTACATTATAAAAAGTGGACCCGCCAGCAAATGATTGATTTTATGAGAGAACACTCTGCTTTAGATGAGCCTGATATTCAGGCAGAGACAGACCGATATATTGCTATTCCTGCCCAAGCATTAGCTTATAAGATGGGCCAGTTAAAAATTTTAGAGCTGCGGGAGCTCGCAAAACATGAGCTTGGAGACCGTTTTGATATCAAAGCATTCCATGACATGGTTTTAAATGCAGGAACATTGCCTTTAAATATTCTGGATGCACGTATTAAAAATTGGATTAAGGAACAAAAAGCAGCAACTTAAAATAAAATTCGAAATTTAGGTCAGGTCCTCGTTGGGCCTGATTTAAAAACGGATAGAAAACAGAATATAATTATAAAAAATATATTTTATTTCAGAACTTTAAAATGGAAAAATCTTTAAAAGAATACCAAGCTATTATTTTTGATATGGACGGTACTTTAGTCGACTCCTTTAGCTTCTTTTTAGGTACTTTAAATCAGCTTGCCAAGAAGCATAAATTTCAATCAGTAAAGCTACATGAAGTAGAGCAGTACAAACATCTTTCACCAAAAGAAATTATGAAAGAGATGAAAGTCTCCAGATGGAAACTGCCTTGGATTGCCAAAGATTTCATTCGTTTAATGAAAGAAAGAGACCAAGAAGTTTACATGTTTGAAGGCATGAGGGATCACTTAATTGAACTACATAATCGGGGATATACGCTCGCAATTATTACTTCAAACTCTAAAGAAAACTGTCAAAGTATTCTTGGTACAGAACTATGTGAACTTTTTAGCCATATTGATGGTGGCTCGTCTATATTTGGCAAAGCTAAACGAATTAAGCGCGTTCTCAATATTCTGAATTTAAATAAAGAGCAGGCCATTTATGTCGGTGACCAAACCACTGATGGCGAAGCTGCACATAAGGCAGGCATTGATTTTGCTGCGGTAGGTTGGGGTTATACATCGGCTGAAAAATTAAAAACCATTCAGCCCAAAGTCGTGCTCACAGACTTGGCAACCATGAAAGAATTTTTCTAAATACATGAAATACAGGACCAACCATGAATAACAATAACAACCCGATTGGAATGATTGACTCTGGTTTAGGCGGGTTATCTCTCTTTAAGCATATTCGGCAGGCTCTTCCGAATGAAGACATTATCTATTTCGCCGACTCGAAATATGTCCCGTATGGCGACAAAGAAAGCGACTGGATTGTTTCACGAACCACGCATTTAATTTCGAACTTAGTTGCTCATGGCAAATGCAAAGCGATCGTGGTTGCTTGTAACACCATGACCGCTGTAGCGATTGAAACGATTAGAGCGCAAATTAATGTGCCACTGATTGCGATAGAACCAGCCGTAAAACCAGCTGTAGCAATCACACAAAGTAAGCATATTGCGGTTTTGGCGACTGCAACCACGGTGAAGGGCAAAAACTTAAAAAGTTTAATTGAAATGTATGCGCAAGATATTAAAGTGTCTTTAGTACCTTGTATTGGCTTAGCCGAAAAAATCGAAATGGGCAAAGCACATACCGCGGAAGTTAAAGATTATTTAAAAAATATTTTGGCGCCGTTAGTTGAGCAAAAAGTCGATACGATTATTTTAGGCTGTACGCACTATCCATTTGTCTCAAATACGATTCAGGAAATTGTTGGTCGTGATATTCAAATTATTGAGCCTTCGGAAGCTGTGACAGCGCAATTAATTCGGCAGCTCAATCAATATCATTTAAATTCTGAAAGTCCAAATGAGGGAAATCATATTATTTGGACCAGTTCAGAGCCGTTAGAAGTTGCGGACGTGACTTTTTCTTTGTTAGGTACGCGATTACCCGTAAAAGCTATAGAAAAGTAAACTCTAGAAAAGATGATAAGAGGTATATGCTTATCATCTTATATATTTATGTAAACTGTTAAATTAAAATTAATGATAAATCTATTTTATTTACTAAATATATATAACCAAATTTTATATTTTAAATTTAATTAAAAGTCATGAATATAATAACAAGGATAATATTATTCAAAAATTAATTAAATTATTATATTTAAACTTTTTCACTAAAATAAATTGACGTTCTTTATTATACCGATTAATATTTCGTTGCTGGCCTACATTGCCAGACGGTTTTGACAGACCGTACTTAGCAAATGGGTTATACTTCCTTAGTATTTCCCATGTGGAACCTTTGTGCCCCCTTTTTCTCTATGGTAGGGCGGAAGGGGGACGCGTTCGCGCGTGCTGGTCGCTAAGTCTAGTCTGTCAACCCTCTTTCGTTCTGCCACCCTAATCAATTGACGGTGATTTGGTGGTAGGACTCCATTTTTAAGGAGTTGGCCATGCCATTATTCAAACTCATTTTCTCTCTCATTTAACTATTTTATTTATTTAAAATTTTGGTTTTCTATATCCATATTTTTTAAATTTATAAATTATTTTTATTTTAAAATTTTATTTATTTTATTATCCTATTTTTATGGGAGGATTAATTATTATTTAAAATACTATTTTAATATTTAGACAAATCATATTTTTATTTAAAGATATAAATAATCATGAGAATAATATGAAACTTCATAAATTTATATTAGTTTTAAACCTTATGGTTGGTGCTTACAGTATTACAAATGATGATGCCAATGCTCAGCAGGAATTTGAAAAAATTTGTTTATCAGGTGAAAAAATGCAAGCCAGTTGCAATTGTATTTGCCAACAGCTTGAACAAATTTATTCACCTCAAACTGTGCAACATTTAAAACACACCAGTTTGCAAAGCCCTGATCTCCCACAGGACTTTGCTCCTAATTTGTTCAGTATTATTCGACGTTGTGACAAAAATGAAATGGGCTAAGTTCGCTTAGCTCCTTTATCTCTGTGTCGCAATGATCTCTCAAACTTTAAATCAGCGCAAAAGTAAAAAGTCCGTTGTGACACGGGGGCCTAGGGGAGTGTTCTTTATGTTCTGGTATGAACGCAATAAAAAAGCCCGATAGGCAATTAATGCATATCGGGCTTAATCAATCAGTTATTAAAGCAGGGGATGCCTTAATAATGATCTTTTTGAATTACTCTACAGTTACTGACTTCGCCAAGTTACGCGGCTGGTCAACGTCTGTACCACGTAAAACAGCAACGTGATAAGACAATAACTGAACTGGTACGCTATAAACAATTGGAGCTAACCATTCGTTTACTGCTGGAATTTGTACAACGTGTTGACGCTCTTTTTCGACTACGCCACTATTTTCATCAGCGAAAACAAATAATTCACCACCACGTGCCTGAACTTCTTCCATATTTGATTTGAGCTTATCAAGCATTTCATCATTTGGCGCAAGAATGACGATTGGCATTTCGCTATCAACAAGTGCCAATGGGCCGTGTTTTAACTCGCCAGCCGCATAGCCTTCAGCATGAATATATGAAATTTCTTTCAGCTTTAATGCGCCTTCTAATGCGATTGGATAATTCGTACCACGGCCTAAGAATAAGCAGTGATTTTTTTCAACGAATAATTCTGACAAACGCAAAATTTCTGGGTCATTCTTAAGCGTATCAAGAATAACTTTCGGGCTGTGCCACAATTCACGTGTAATTTCTTCAAGAAGAGCAGGGCTAATACGTTGTTTCACTTGACCAATTTTCAAGATTAACAACATAAGCGCAGCGAGCTGAGTCGTGAACGCTTTAGTTGAAGCAACACCAATCTCAGGACCAGCAAGCGTCAATAAGTGGTGATCAGTTTCACGAACCATTGAAGACGTAGCAACGTTACAGATAGTCAAAGTCTGAATATCGATATTGTTTGCTTTCGCACGCTTTTGAGTTTCACGTAGTGCCGCTAAAGTATCGGCAGTTTCACCTGACTGTGAAATACAGATATAAAGTGTATTTTCAACAATTACAGGGGTGCGATAGCGGAATTCACTCGCGATTTCAACTTGGCAAGGCACGCCAATCAGTTGTTCAAACCAATATTTCGCAATCATTCCTGAGTGGTAACTTGTACCACAAGCAATGATTTGTACACTTTGAATTTTGTTGAAATCTGCATCAGCATTTTTCAAGAAATCATCACGTAAGCTATTGCCATCAAGCGCTTGAGAAATCGTTTGCTTGATTGCTTCTGGTTGCTCATAAATTTCTTTGAGCATGTAGTGCTTGTATTCACCTTTTGATGCACTGCTTACGGTTGCATCAAGCTCTCGCACTGGGCGTTCAACGCGTTCGCCATTTGCAAATACTTCAATTGAAGTACGAGTAAGACGTGCAATATCGCCTTCTTCTAGGTACATAAAGCGGTTAGTCACCGGTAAAAGTGCAAGTTGGTCTGAACTAATAAAGTTTTCACCAATACCTACACCAATCACGAGTGGTGAACCTTCACGTACAGTAATCAGTTCATCTGGATAATCGCTATGGATAATACCTAACGCATAGGCACCTTTAAGCTGCGGTACAACAGTTTCGACAGCTTCTAAAAGGCTATCTGTGCTTTTTAGTGCTTCAGCAACTAAGTGTGCAACAACTTCAGTATCTGTTTGAGAAGTAAAAACGTAACCTAAAGCTTGAAGGTCGTCTTTTAATTCTTGGTAGTTTTCAATAATACCGTTATGTACAACAGCCACCTTACCAGACATATGCGGGTGGGCATTATTTTCAGTTGGTTTACCGTGCGTTGCCCAACGTGTATGTGCAATCCCGATAGCCCCTGTAAGCTGGTGTTCAGCAACAGCATCTGCAAGGTTAATAACTTTACCTACACGACGCTCACGTAAAATTTGTTGATTATTTAGTAAAGCTACACCCGCAGAATCATAACCGCGGTATTCAAGACGTTTTAAACCTTCAATTAAAATCTCGGTTACACAACGTTCTGCAACGCCTCCGACGATACCACACATACTTCAATCCTCTTATTTTTTAACCTTTTGGGGACGTTGATAATTTGCTTTTGAAATTTGTTGCGCACGTTCAAAGGAGAGACTTTGTTCGGCTACATCTTTCGTAATCACAGAACCCGCACCAACTGTAGCGCCATTCCCAATGGTTACCGGAGCAACCAGCGAGCTATTAGAACCGATAAAAACGGCATCGCCAATAGTGGTTTTGTGTTTATTTGCACCGTCATAATTACAAGTAATCGTACCTGCCCCAATGTTTGATTCAGCACCGATTTCTGCATCACCTAAATAGGTGAAATGGTTAGCTTTACTACCCAATCCAATCGTTGTGTTTTTAACTTCCACAAAATTGCCAATATGTACTTCATTTGCCAATTTAGCGCCTGGGCGTAAGCGTGCAAATGGTCCAATTTGAGCATTTTCACCGACAACAGCACCATCAAAAACGCTATAAGCCTGAACTTTAGTGCCTGCTGCAATTTTGGTGTTCTTTAAGATACAACCAGCGCCGATTTCGACAAAATCACCAAGCTCACAGTCGCCTTCAATAATCACATTGACGTCAATACGAACGTCATGTCCAACTTTCACTGAACCGCGTAAGTCAAAGCGTGCAGGGTCTGCAAAAGTTACGCCTTGTTGCATAAGCTCTTTTGCTTGCTGTTGTTGGAACTCACGTTCAAGTGCAGCAAGTTGCAAACGGTCATTGACGCCTTCAACTTCAAATGCGAGTTCTGGTTGAATAGATGCGATTTCTAGTCCATCTGCAACAGCCATTGCCACGATGTCGGTTAGGTAATATTCGCCTTGCGCATTTTCATTTGAAAGTTTAGGCAACCACTCATGAAGTTTTGCATTGCTAACACAGTAAATACCTGTGTTGATTTCTTGAATCTGGCGCTGAGCTTCTGTTGCATCTTTATGCTCAACAATCGCTTGAATTTTGCCTTCTTGACGAACGATACGACCATAACCTGTTGGATTATCGACATGTAAAGTAATCATGCCAATACCCGTTTTACTTGATTCTTCAACAAGTTGCTCGAGCGTTGTTTGACGTACTAAAGGCACATCACCATAAAGAATTAATGAAATACCGTCTTTAGGAAGTACGGGTAAGGTCATTTGTACTGCATGGCCTGTACCTAATTGTTCTGCTTGTTCAACCCATTCAATATTTTCTTGTGAAAAAGTTTGTTTGACGTGGTCACCACCATGTCCATAAATCGTAATAATATTTTCTGCGAGTATTTTTTTTGCTGTTTGAATGACATGTCCTAAAAGTGGGCGACCCGCTAAAGGTTGTAGTACTTTAGGAAGCTGAGAACGCATACGCGTTCCTTTACCTGCAGCAAGAATAATGACGGTAGTTGACATGAATAACTCTAATGATTTAACTCAAATGGATAATAATTAGTGTACAAAGAGCAGCCCATACACCGGCAATAATATCGTCAAGCATAATACCAAAACCACCATGCACTTGACGATCAATAACGCGTATAGGCCAAGGTTTCCAAACATCGAAAATCCGAAATAATATAAATCCCCCAATCACCCACATCCAATTCATTTGTTGTAAATAAAGCAGAGGAAGAAAGGTAATAGATTGACCTGCAAACTCATCCCACACAATTCGACCATCATCGTGTACATCTATAACTTTTGCAGTTTGACCACAGATATAAATCCCGACCAATGACATGATGAGGATGGCGATCAAGCTTAAGTTAAAGCCAAGCGATAACCAGATTGGAACGAAGAGTAGGGCAAAGGCAGAGCCAAAAGTACCGGGAGCTTTAGGTGCGAGACCAGATCCGAAACCAACTCCACAGAAAACGATGCAGCGGTTGAACCAAGACATGTCCTTAAAATGAATCGGTGGCTTATGCAAAGTGTTGGTATCCATGAATTTGCAATGGGTAATCTGAACCCAAATGCTCAAAAGTTAGTTGTGTTTTTTCAACGATCTCTCCGATCATTGTAATCTTAATGTCTAGTTGTTTTTGCAAAAGTTTTTCATAATTTTGCGGTGTTATTGTAAAACATAATTCGTAGTCATCGCCACCAGCGAGTGCATATTGCCAACGCTGCTGTTCCGGTAGTTCTTGTAGTGTTGAATCAATCGGTAATTTTTCTAAAAATAATCGGGCACCGACCTTTGAAGCTTTTAAAATATGGCCTAAATCTTGGGCTAATCCATCAGAAATATCAATCATACTAGAAGCTAATCCCTTCAACTGTTGTCCAAGCTGACAACGTGGTGTTGGGTAGTCCAGTCTTTTTTGTAATGGATGACCTAGATGCTGTAAACCATACGCGGCATCACCCACTTGACCGCTCACACAAATATAGTCACCGACTTTGGCACCGGAACGTAACACAGCTTGTCCAGTTTCAATCCAGCCCATGGCTGTGACGGTAATGGTGAGATGAGGACCTTGCGTCGTATCTCCACCAATAAGAGCAACCCCAAATTGATTACAGCAGTCATAAATTCCCTGACTGAATCCTTCAAGCCATTCATGGTCAATAGTAGGAAGACTTAACGCTAGTAAAATACTATGCGGTTTTGCCCCCATTGCTGCAATATCTGAAAGATTGACAGCCACACTTTTCCAGCCAATCGCATGGGCAGAAGTATCAAGAGGGAAGTGACGTCCAGCAACGAGCGTATCTGCACAGATCACCAATTGTTGGTTTGCGGGAGGGGTAATTAAGGCTGAGTCATCTCCAATACCTAAGGTGACATCTGTATAAGATTGTCTGTTAAAGTACTGGTCAATAATAGAAAACTCAGCCATATCAACTTCAAACCTGTTAGTTTGCTTGTTGTTTTTCAGCACTACGTAGTGTTGAACTTAAACGATCTAGAACGCCATTAATATATTTATGGCTATCTGCTCCACCAAAGTGTTTAGCGAGTTCAATAGCTTCATCTAGAACGACACGATAAGGTACTTCTAAATGATCACGTAACTCGTAAGCACCTAAGCGTAATGTTGCTAGCTCTACACCATCAAGTGCACTAAGTTCACGGTCAAGAACCGGAACAAGTAATGCATCAAGATCTTCGTGCTGTGCAATCACTTGTGTTAGCAGTTCGTGATAGTAGTTTAAGTCTACCTTGTGCATTGCATTTTCCGCACGGGTACGTGCTTCGATTTCATGTACAGGGTTGTGACTCATTTGCCACTCATAAATACCTTGTACAGCAAAACGACGTGCTTTACGTTTTGCTGCATAAGCGGCTTGCAGTGTTTGAGACATGCTTTAAATTGCCTTTAATAAATTAACCATTTCAATAGCAGTCAATGCAGCTTCGCTACCTTTGTTTCCTGCTTTTGTACCTGAACGTTCGATGGCTTGCTCGATGCTATCAGTAGTTAATACACCATTGATGACAGGCAAGCTGCTTTCTAACGCGACTACACCTAAACCTTTTGCACACTCACCAGCAACGAAGTCAAAGTGTGGTGTGCTACCACGAATCACTGCGCCAAGTGCGATGATTGCATCAAACTGGTTTGATGTAGCTAATTTTTTAGCAACAATCGGGAGTTCCCATGCGCCAGGAGCATGAATAACAGTAATGTTATCTTCATTTACACCATGACGTTTTAATGTGTCGATTGCACCATCCAATAAGTGTTCAACAACAAAGCTGTTGAAACGACCCACTAAAATCGCATAACGACCTTCGCTTGCGAGATGTAATAAACCTTCAATACGGCGAATTGCCATAGCAACCTCGATTATTTCGTTGTGATTTGATCAGCAGTGACATATTCCACTACTTCTAAATTAAAGCCAGATAAGGCATTGAAACGTAATGGTGAGCTAAGAAGCTTCATTTTTTCAACACCTAAATCACGCAAAATTTGAGCACCGACACCAATGGTTTGATATTGATGTGAAAGTGCTGCATTGGATTTCACCGGTTTTGGCTTATTTAAATCATCCAACGCTGGTCCCAAGTCTTGCAAATGATCTTGTCCGATCCAGACTAAAACACCGCGATCACTCGCTGCAATCGTCTGTAGTGCACGGTCTAAATTCCACGCTGGTTCACCATCCGCTTTATTCAGCTTAAGCAAATCGCGAATTGGACTAAAACCATGTACACGTACTGTTGTAACGCCTTCTTTTGGCTCGCCTTTGACTAAAGCCAAATGAATGTCCGGGTTACCAATCTCACGATAACGATAAAGTTCAAATGAACCATATTCTGTTTGAATGGTTTTTTGATCCAGACGTTCAACCGTTTGCTCATTGGTCATGCGGTAGTGAATCAAGTCCGCAATTGTACCAATTTTTAAGCCATGCTTCTCAGCAAAAATTTCTAAATCTGCACGGCGTGCCATTGTGCCATCTTCATTAATGATTTCACAAATGACAGAAGCTGGTTCCAGACCTGCTAAACGTGCTAAATCACAACCTGCTTCGGTATGGCCTGCACGATGTAAAACACCGCCTGGTTGTGCCATTAATGGGAAAATATGGCCCGGCTGTACAATATCAGTTGGTTTAGCATGCGCTGCAACAGCAGCTTGAATTGTATGTGCACGTTCTGCTGCTGAAATACCCGTTGTAATACCTTCAGCGGCTTCGATTGATAAGGTAAAGTTTGTACTGTGCTGAGCACCGTTTTGGTCAACCATCAACGGAAGGTTTAACTGTTTACAGCGCTCACGGCTAAGCGTTAGGCAAACTAGACCACGTGCATGGGTAATCATGAAGTTAATATCTTCAGGACGAACATGCGTTGCTGCAATGACAAGATCACCTTCATTTTCGCGATCTTCGTCATCCATCAAGATAACCATTTTGCCTGCACGAATATCGGCGACAAGATCTTCAACACGACTCAGCGGCATTCGCTTTCACCTTTTTTTGTCGTAAGACAATTTCTATTTAATAAATTTTGCATAGTTTACGCTGTTTAGATAATTTTGCCTATGATTCTGATTTATCCAAATTTATGAATCCAAAGAATAGATCGAGATTTATTTATACAAATAAATCATAAAAAAATGGAGTGATTTTAAAGAAAAGCTATGAATCTAAATAAAAAAACCTAGCCAAAAGGCTAGGTTATGATGCGCGTAGTTACTTTTTATGAAGCTGCACTACTTGGACTGTCATTTTGTGGGATTGATTTTTTTCCCATTAAAATTTCAGTCCGGATATTTTGAGCAAGTTCAGCACATTCTGCATTCATGCCATTAATCATAAATGCGTGACGTGTCATCACATTGCTTGGGTTTGGCATAGCAACAAGTTGATAGCTGTCTTGAATTGCTTTGAGCTGATCATTCTCAAGATATAAAGCCGACTCTTTCGCATGAAGATGCTGCGCTAAACGTTGAGCAGCTTCTTTTGCATCGATCTGCATGGCTTCTACAGCATTACACGTTGCACTACGAGTTTGCAGCGCAAAGCGTTTATCTTCACGGTAACGTTTATATAAAACGTCTGAAAGTAATTGGAAGACAGTTCCAATCATGAGCAGACACTCTACAGCGTGGGCATGCGAAGTTGAAATCGCAAGTGTTGCACCGTCGGCATTAAACTCATCTACCACTTCAATATCTGTTAGCTTTAATTGGTAATGCTTAACGCACAGCTCAATACTCTTGTTTAAGAAGAGCTGGCAGAGTTTAAAGTACGGAACAGAAACCGATTGGTTAACGCTGCTTAATAACTGTTTAGGGTCATAGAACTGGATATTAAGTGCCAGAGTATGTTGATCAGTTGAATCTGAAGTTTTCTCAGTTTGTTGGCGGACTGCTGGTTTAGCTTTCGCTTGTTGCTGAGCTTGTGCAACCAATGTCACCGTATTTTGTTTTTCTAGAGCCAATGCTTGAGTTAACTGCTGAATTTCATGCTTCAAGCGGTTTTCTTCATTAATGCGTGCCAAATATTCGCTACGGGTTGGACGAGCAATCGCGCGATAGGCAAGCCATAGTAAAACATGCAAAAACAGAGAAGCTAAAATTGCAAGCCATTGAGTACGAAGAATTTCTCCAATACTTGGCTGAATCAACGTAACCTCGATAGAGCCCACTTTCTTTTCATTTTGAAGGGCATCACGAGCAAAAATCTCGCCTTGGCGGGTTTTTGAAATTCCGCTCGTTGCTAGAACCTGTTTGTTAGCATCAAGAATGCGAATAGACGCAACGCTTGGATTGGTCGCATAGCGATTGGCAATCAGAGCTAAAGACACCGTATTGGCAGGTTCAAGCTCAGATAAGCTGTCTGCAACGAGCTGGCTGGTCATGAGCTGACCTTGACTCGCACGGTTTTCATTAAGCTGGTGTGTCGTTGCAATGACCAATAAAAAGGTATGCAATGCAAAACTAACGATCAGTAGGCTAGCAAATAGCCCTTGTCTAGGCGCAATCAAGTTAAACTTCCAAGGCAATTATATTGAAATTCGATTATGATTCTTACAATAGTTGTCACTCAGACTAGAGTCAATTCATGCGAGAAATCATTCTTATATCCTTTTTAGGACCGGACCAACCAAACCAGTTTACCCGATTAATGCAAGTACTATCCGTACATTCATTGCAAATACTGGATGTAGGTCAGGCTGTTATTCATAATCAACTTACATTAGGCATTGTGGTCGCTTCTGATAATGAAACTGCGACCGCATTGGCAATGAAAGAGATTCTGATTTTAGCACATGATATTGGCTTAACAGTGCGCTTTAAACCAATCACGGGCGCAGAATACGATCAATGGGTAAGCGAAGGCGGCCGTACTCGTTATATCGTCACGGCTTTAGCGCCAGAACTCACTGCTGCACATTTACAAGCGGTTACACAAATTGTGTCTAGCCAAGGCTTTAACATCGAAACGGTAACGCGTTTATCAGGTCGTGTCGACTTTGAAAAGGATAGCGCATTCCCACGTCGTGCATGTGTACAGTTTGGTTTAAGTAGTGGCCCAACTTTAGATGCACAAGCTATGCGTGCTGCATGTTTACTTCTTTCAAGCGAATTAAATATTGATGTTGCTGTTCAAGAAGACAACGCTTATCGACGCAATCGCCGTTTAGTGTGTTTTGATATGGACTCAACCTTAATTGAGCAAGAAGTGATTGATGAATTGGCGATTGAAGCTGGGGTAGGCGCTCAAGTTGCTGAAATTACTGAAAGAGCGATGCAAGGTGAGCTTGATTTTCAGCAAAGTTTCCGCGCACGTGTCGCATTATTAAAAGGGCTTGATGCCGCTGTTTTACCTAAAATTGCAGAGCGTTTAACCATTACCGAAGGTGCAGAACGCCTGATCTCGACTTTAAAAGCACTTGGGTATAAAACGGCAATTTTATCTGGTGGATTCCAGTATTTTGCTGAATATTTACAAGGCAAACTGGGTATTGATGAAGTTCATGCCAATATCTTAGATGTGCAAGACGGTTTCGTAACAGGTGAAGTGAAAGGTGCGATTGTTGATGGTGCCCGTAAAGCTGAGCTATTACGCGAGCTTGCGAATAAAATGGGTATTTCTCTAGAGCAAGCGATGGCAGTAGGCGATGGCGCAAACGACTTACCAATGCTTGCTATTGCGGGCCTAGGCGTTGCTTATCGTGCAAAACCATTAGTACGTCAAAATGCAAATCAAGCGATTTCAAGTGTGGGTTTAGACGGTGTGCTGTATTTACTCGGTATGCATGATAAAGATTTAAATCGTGCTTAACCTATATGGATAAGCTTTAAGCGCTACTTCAGAGTAGCGCTTTTTTTATGCAGAATAGTCATAAAAACAAGCAAGTTATGTCAAAATTTTGCACAGAAAAAAGGCAATAAAAAAATCTGAAAAAAACTTATTTTGGCCCTTAAAAACATCATATTTTATTGTAATGACACGCCAGAATTGATGCCATATAGGGAATCGATCTTTTTGAATTTTACAAAAATGTAATGACAAAAGAATGTTGCGACAAAGTATGTCGCATTAAGAAAAAACGGGTCTTTTTTTCTAAAAAAAAACATACATAATGCATCCTAAGCTTCAACACAAATCATGAATTAAAGTTGTTTTTGGAATGAGGTCGGGTATCAAAGACCGAATGTTTTTAGACGTTTTCATTAAGACGGAGGTTTCTATGGTAACAGCGAATTTTGCCGCTATCGCCGGATTCAGCTTAATTGCTGTCGCGCTTGTTGCTGTTTTCTTTTCTCCTTACCGTCGTTGGCTTGGTTTTATGCTTGCAGGGATGTTCTTTTGGGGGCTATTGGAAGTGGTCCGTTTTGGAGTTCAAGTCACTTTTGAGATGCCAGTCACATATAGTTATTTAACTGCACTAAGTCTAGCGATGGTAATGGTTACATTTATTTTGTTACGTGAGGATAAACAAGCACAAAAGGCTTTGGCAAATCGCCAATATATAGAACACACGCCAGTA
Organism: Acinetobacter sp. WU_MDCI_Abxe161; assembly: GCF_025514355.1. NCBI lineage: Bacteria > Pseudomonadati > Pseudomonadota > Gammaproteobacteria > Moraxellales > Moraxellaceae > Acinetobacter > Acinetobacter sp. WU_MDCI_Abxe161. Next base: position 165,488 of record NZ_JAHPTU010000006.1, on the reverse strand, counting down.
TATGAAGATGATCAGCAGCAATGTTCTAGCCGATAATTAAATTGTTATCTAAAGGTAAAAAGGCATGCACAGCATGCCTTTTTCATTTACGAAACGTGATTTTTATTATACAAAGCATTTATTAAAAAATAGCCAGTTATGCTACGATAGATGTGTCTGTTGACGTTTCATCTAGATTGCGTTGCCAGCTAAAAAATTATCAATTGAGGCATAAAACATAAGCAATGGTATGGCCTTGCTCAGTTTTGCTCTAAAGTTTTCATAAAAATACAATAGGCGTGAATGTTCATGAAACTTTCTTCTATACCTGTAGTCAAGTTACCTCTCGTTGATGTCAGTACAGACCCGTTAGATTTATTGGTAGCAGGTTTAGTGCTGCGTATGAAGCAGTTGGCACGTACTAGCCCTAAGTTTATTGAACTGATTCATGACCGCGCTTTTCGTATTCAGATCGGTACAGATTTAGGTGTTGCACGTCAGATCATTATTAATAATGGCCAGATTGACACGGTTGCAGGCGCACCTGAAAAGGCTGATTTTATTTTGCAATTTGCAGACAGTGAGCAAGGTGTAAAAACTTTGATCAAAGGTGACCCAACAGCATTTATGACGGGGATGCAAGAAGGCAGTATTAAAATGGAAGGTGACTTCAGCCTATTGGTATGGTTTAACCAAGTTGCTAAGCTCATTCCACCTAAGTTACCAAAACCAGTAAAAGATAAAGTACGTCAGGCGCGTGCTTTTATTAAAGAGAAAACTGGTCGCTAATATCCAGCTATAAAAAACTCCCGTTTTGGGAGTTTTTTTTATATTTATGCTTCAACTTCCAGATTGAATGTCACTGGACCATCATTTATTAAATGTACTTTCATGTCAGCAGCAAATATTCCAGTTTGAACTTTTTCAAATTGAGAATGCGCATATTCAACCAATTGCTCATATAACGCTTTTGCGCCGCTAGGTGGCATTGCTGGGCCAAAGTCTGGACGTAAACCCTTTTGTGTTTGTGCCATCAAGGTAAATTGTGACACAAGCAGGATTCCACCATTTGCTTGAGATACATTCCAGCCCATTTTGCCTTGCTCATCATCAAAGATTCGATATTTCAAAATCTTATCAATAAGCTTTTGGCCAACAGCCAAAGTATCATCTCGGCCAATGCCTAAAAACACCAGTAGGCCGTGTTGGATTTCGCCTGTAGTTTCACCGTCTACGACCACTTTGGCTTCAAGAACTCGTTGTATTAAAGCGCGCATAGTTAAAGCAAATTTCTGCAATTAATTGAATTGGTTTAGTTTAGCAGAATTTAAATTAAATGATTTTTAAAAGGAAATTTCATGGAACTGCAACAATGGTATAAAACCTCGCAATTCATCCATAAAAATATGCTTTAATGCTAAGAAGCAAGCGAATAATCATTGACTATGTCTCCAATTATCCATTCTTTACTAGATACAGACTTGTACAAATTTACGATGCTACAAGTGGTTTTGCATAAATTCCCGCAAACACATAGTGTCTATCATTTTCGTTGCAGAAACTTAGAAGATACAGTTTATCCGTTAGTGGATATTTTGGATGACTTAAACGAGCAACTCGACCATTTATGTAATCTCAAATATAAAGAAGACGAGCTACAATATTTACGAAAATTACGATTTATTAAAAGTGACTTTGTCGATTATTTAGAATTATTCCAACTCAAACGACGTTTTATTCAGGCAAGTATTGACGCCGAAGGCCGACTAGATATTCATATTGAAGGACCAATGGTCCAAGCTATGATGTTCGAGATTTTCGTTCTGGCTATTGTAAACGAATTATATTTTAGCCGTATCAAAACAGATCAAGTTTGGGCTGAAGGCGAACGCCGTTTACAAGCAAAACTCGAATTGATTCAGCAATATGAAAAGTCTCAACAGCCGAATGACCCACCGTTTTTAGTTTCTGATTTTGGTACGCGTCGTCGTTATAGCTTTGCATGGCAAAAACATGTCGTAGCAGCTTTTCATAAAACTGTACCAAATGTGTTCCGTGGTACAAGTAATGTATTACTGGCTAAAGAGCTTAACATTACACCAATTGGAACCATGGCCCATGAATTCCTACAAGCGTTTCAGGCGCTTGATGTCCGCTTACGTGATTTCCAAAAAGCTGCTTTAGAAACATGGGTGCAAGAGTATCGCGGAGATTTAGGAATTGCCCTAACTGATGTGGTGGGGATGGATGCCTTCTTACGTGATTTTGACCTGTATTTTGCAAAGTTATTTGATGGTTTGCGTCATGACAGTGGTGACCCTTACGAATGGGGCGATAAGGCTTATGCGCACTACCGTAAATTAAAAATTGATACTAAAACCAAGATGCTGACTTTTAGCGATGGTCTTAATTTGCCAAAAGCATGGGAATTGCATCAATACTTTAAAGATCGTTTTCAGGTGAGTTTTGGTATTGGAACTAATTTGACTAATGATATGGGACAAAAGCCACTCAATATTGTGTTGAAACTTGTTGAATGTAATGGTCAGTCGGTTGCAAAAATCTCTGACAGTCCGGGTAAGACCATGACTGATAATGATACGTTCTTGGCCTATTTACGTCAGGTTTTTGAAATCGAAGAACTTGAAGAAGTGGTTTAAGTAAAAATTAGTCTCGCTATTTTTTATTTTTAAAAGTGAGAATGCTGATATCTGATTTTCTGCTAAAGCGTAGCAGAAAATCAGAGTTTGTTAGATATATGCTTATGCTAATATGAAATTAAGCTGGTATAAAAAGAAACCATGACGATGACACTCCCTGATTTTAAACTCGATTTATTAATAGAAGCAGAAGAGTTAGTGCCTTATTTAGGCAATGAATATATTCGCGTTGTAGATTTGAGCCGTGCATCGGTTTATGAACAACTCCATGTTCCACATGCCATTCACTTACAGCCGAAATGGTTGGTGGCTCAACATGAAGAAGCTACTGGTGTTTTGCCAGATGAAGCGGGCTTACAAGCACTGATTGAAAAATTGAATATTTCACCTAATCATCATGTCGTGGTTTATGATGATGAAGGCGGAGCATGGGCTGGGCGTTTAATCTGGAATTTGCATTGCTTAGGATTCACCCGTACCAGTTTAATTAATGGCGGTATCCATGCATGGTTAGGAGCAGGGTTACCAACTACAGCAGAAGTCGAAGAAGTTTCTCCTGTTGAAGACTTAATTCAGATTGATTTATCGCATGCTGCTCAGTTCCGAGTGAACTATGAAGAGCTGCGCAAACAAGTTGAGCAGGAAAATGTGCAATTGTGGGATTGCCGCACGAGTGATGAATATAGTGGTATCCGTTTAGCAGCGCGACGCGGCGGTCACATTCCAAATGCCCTCCATTTTGAATGGAGTACTGCACTTAATCGTGAAAATCATCTAAAATTGCATCCGCTTGAACGCACGCGGCAGCGCCTTGAACAACTGGGGTTTGATTTACATCAACCTGTAGTTGTGTACTGCCAGTCACATCACCGTTCCGGTTTGGCCTATATTCTGGCTAGACTCTTGGGCTGGGAAGCAAAAGCCTATGATGGTGCGTGGAGTGAATGGGGCAATCGCCTCGATAGTCCTATTATTACTGGAGAATCACCGTCGTGAGTTTCACATCTCGATTAAAAAAAGAATTATTTATTAAGGCACAAAATCTTGTACCACAGCATCAATTGAGCCGTGTGGTAGGTAAAGTGGCGGCGAGTGAAAATCCTGTTGTGAAAGCCGCTGTTATTCATGCATTTAAAACCAAATATGGGATTGATTTATCAATCGCTGAACAAGGCAATGCATTGAAATATAAATCTTTTAATGACTTTTTTACCCGCGCACTAAAAGAAGGTGTACGTTTAGTTGATGAAAATGCAGATAGCATTGTGTCACCAGCGGATGGCGCAATTTCCCAAATTGGTAAAATCACTGCGGGTGAAGTATTTCAAGCCAAAGGCCAAAGTTTCTCTGTAGAGAAACTTATTGGTGATCCACAGCTTGCTCAACCATTCCAAGATGGTGAGTTCGCAACAGTTTATTTGTCACCGCGTGATTATCATCGTGTGCATATGCCGTTTGCAGGTACATTAACAGAAACGTTATATGTACCAGGCGAGCTATTTTCGGTAAATCAAGTCACTGCGGAAAATGTACCGGGTTTATTTGCTCGTAATGAACGTATGGTGTGTTTGTTTGATACTGAGCTTGGCCGTATGGCGGTTGTTTTAGTGGGTGCAATGATTGTTGCCGGTATTGAAACTGTGGCAACAGGTAAAGTGAAACCTTCAGGTCGTATCGAATTACAGCATCATCAGTTAAAGCTAGAAAAAGGTGCTGAGCTTGGACGTTTTTATTTAGGTTCTACCGCAGTTATCTTATTTGAAAAAGATAAGATTGAATGGGAACAACGTTTTAAAGCTGAGTCTGTGGTTGTAATGGGCGAGCGCATGGGTCATACAGTTTAATCACTTTTATAGCCTTTATAATACAAATAAGCCCTGAATTTAATTATTCAGGGTTTATTTTTTAATATAAAAATTAAGTCGTTATTATATTCAACTTAAAAACGAATATATTCTAGATAGAGCCGAAATAATAATTTTAAATTATTTATTCCAACCATATTTTTTGAAAATAATATTACCTTGCTGAGACGATAAGAACTCTACAAAACGTTTCGCTTCAGCATCTTTTAAACTATGTTTTGTTAATGCTACACCTGTATCGCGATAGACAACCAGCTCTGGCTCGATAGGGATAATTTGCCCTACGTCTGGGTTACTAATTCCCCAAATGTTAAAGACTAGCCAAGCATCGTAGCTGCTATTTTCTTCCCAATTTTTCTTGGCAATACCTGTGTTGGCAGCGTAGGTGACAATATTTTTTCGAAAAGATTTTGTTAATTGAATATTTCCGGTTCTACCCGCAATATCCTCCCACATACCGACTTGACCTGCACCATGCGTAACTAAGACTTTAACACCGGGTTTAGCGAGATCCTTAAATCCTTTAATATTTTTAGGATTTCCTTTTCTTACTAAAATCGCTGCGGGACGTAAATATAAAGGTTCTACCGAGTCTTTTATAATTTGTTCAGAAAAAGCATTTTCAAAATCAGACATCATCGCTTCGGAACCACTATAGATAACATCGGCATCTAATTTCGCTTTATCAGACCATTGAGAAGTTGGGCCAGAAGTCACATGGACTGCTATCCCCGTTTTTTTGGAGAATTGTTTGGCAGCCTCTTTCATTGCAGGGGCTGGCCCACCAGGACCATACACTTCTACGTCTGCAAAACTATGGATAGGTAGAGAACCGAGAATAAGACAAATCAGGTACGGTATAAATTTATATTGTTTTGACATTTTAATCACTATCGTAATTAAGAAAATATCAGCATATATTTTTTATTATTTAAATGGGATTAATTTTTTGCAACTATATTTATACTAGATATTCTTAAAAGATTTTCTATCAAATTTCAGCAATGATATTCAAAGTGTTTAGTGATTGAGTATAAATATAGATAATTTTATGGTAATTTATATTTTATAAATTAATCATTTAAATAGATGTAATATTAATAATAGAGGAGTAATCCCTTGATTAGAAAAAGTAATTCATTTCTTAAAATTTTATTTAGCAGTGTTTGTTTAATGTCTGGCTCTGCTATGGCAGCTCCAATTACAAATTTAAGTAAGCAAATTGTGAGTGAAAAGCCGGGTTCAATACTCTCTATAGAACAACAAAAAGTGACGGATTTATTTCCTCATGCCGATCAACGTTTGTTAGTCAATTATCGTAGTCGAGGTATTCAGAACGAACCCATCGTGGCATCGGCTTTTATTTTATTACCGAAAGGCACACCTCCAAAAAATGGCTGGCCTATACTTGCTTGGGCACATGGCACGACAGGAGTTGCTGATACCTGTGCACCTTCGGGTGATTATGTTGGTGGACCAGTTCATGCATATCAAGAAATTGCTTCAAAAGCTTTAGATAGTTGGTTGGCACGTGGTTATGCAGTTGTCGCACCTGATTATCAAGGCTTAGGTACTTTAGGTGCACATCCTTATATGAATGCAAAGAGCCAGCTACATACGGTGGTCGATGCTGTGCGGGCATTACATGTGCTTAAGCCTAAAGATTTTAATAAACAGTGGTTGGTAATGGGGCATAGTCAGGGTGGAGCTGCGGCAATTACAGTGGCGGCTTATGGTCAGAAAGATGCTCCCGAATTAGATTTAAAAGGAGCGATTGCACTTGCTCCGGGTGGTTATCAATATGAAGGCATTGCAGAATATGTGTTGAGTCATCCAAACCCTGAACCTAGTGTAGCCGCATTTTTCCCGATTGTGTTGTTGGGAGCGCAAGCAGCGGAGCCAAGTATTGTTCCTGAAAATTTAGTTAGTCCAGAAATGAACACGGTGCTGACTCAAGCACGTAGCCGCTGTTTATCTGAACTTCAATCTGATTTGAAGAAATCGCCTTCGAGCATATTTCGACCTGATGCAGACTTAAAACCTCTTTTGGCTTATCTAAAACAACAGTCCATTGAAAATATGGTGCCTACTGTACCGTTAATGATTGTTCAAGGTTCTAAAGATCATTTAGTCGACCCTAGAGGGACATCAGCTTATTACCAACAGTTATGTAAATTAAAAAAACCAACTATCTATCAAACAATTGATGGCGGAGATCACCGTGATGCACTGCGTCAAAGTAATACTTTTGCCACTAGTTTTTTAAATATCCTAGAGAAAAATCAGACGAAATCTTATTGTTCGAATTTTAAGTAACTTAGCTTAAATACTACAAAAAAGCCGACTTTTTATCAGTCGGCTTTTTATATATGCGGGGGCAACTTTAGGTCATGTTATAGAGTCTTTCTTTTGGAAAAACTGCGGTAAAGGTTGACCCTTCGTTTTCTTTAGACTGCACGTCTAAATACGCGCCGTGTTGCATTAATACGTGTTTTACAATCGCAAGGCCTAAACCAGTTCCACCTGTTTGACGACTACGATCACTGTCTACGCGGTAGAAGCGCTCAGTCAGACGTGGCAAATGCTTAGGGTTAATTCCGATGCCTGTGTCTTGTACACTAAAGTAAGCATGTTCGCCATCGTCGTGCCAGCCAATCGTAATCGTTCCACCTTTTGGTGTGTACTTGATGGCATTGGTAATTAAATTACTAAATGCACTGGCAATTTCCATGTCAGAACCAATCAGGTCACAGTGGCTATCAATATGTAAATTGAGCGTGTGTCCATAATCGGCATTGTAGGCCTGAGCATCATCAAAGAGTTGATTCATTAAACTCGGCATTTCAATAATCTGATTTTTCGCAATTTTCTTATTATTTTCTAAATTTGATAACAGCAGTAAATCATTCACCAAAGCATTCATACGCTTAGTTTGAGACTGCATCTGATCAAACGCACGTTTCCAGCGTGGACTAATATCTTCCTGATCGGTAAATGTCTCGATATAACCACTCAGTACCGTTAATGGTGTGCGAAGTTCATGAGAAATATTATCGACGAAGTCTTTACGCATTTGCTCAAGGTTGTGCATACGAGTCACATCGTAAGCGACTAATAAACGGCTTTCTCCACCAAATCTTGTGAGTTTAACCTGTACATAGCGGTCATCATCAAAATTTGAGTGAAGTTTAATCCCGTCGGGTGCCTGATCAATATTGTTAAAATATTCGATAAAGGTCGGCTGACGTAAGATCGTTAATAGATTTCGACCGCGGTCGAGAGGACTGATTCCTAACAAACGTTCAGCTGCAGGGTTCCACCATTCGATTTGATGTTGGTCATCAATGAGTACAACCGCTTCAGCAAGCGCAACTAATGAAGACTGTGCTCGGTCAATTAAACCGACCATTTCGGCCTGAACAATTCGTTCTTGGCGCTGAGCACGGTAGACGTTAAATAATAATGCCCCCCAAATCCCATTAAGATTTGGAGGAACGTCATAAGGTTTATTCGCAATCCAGTCATTGACCAGATATAAAGAACGCAACTGGAGTGTAAAAAACACCACGAAGGCGATAAAAATACAACTCCAGAAATACCCGACACCTAAACCGACTAAACCGGCAATGATTAGAAAAAATAATAAAAGCCGTAAATCTTGTTTGGCAAACGTCCATAAACTACTGTAGCGAGAAAGCTTTTGTTCACGTACCTGTTCAGGGACGGGGTAGGGTTCATACATAAATCTTAGTTAACCTGCGGCTAAATCTGCACGTGTAGAGAAACGGTAGCCAGTTCCACGTACGGTCTGAACAAATCGGTCAACACCAAAAGGTTCTAGTACTTTACGCAAACGACGGATATGCACATCGATAGTGCGGTCTTCGATATATACATTACCGCCCCATACTTGATCGAGCAACTGGGCACGCGTATATGCACGCTCCGGATGGGTCATAAAAAATGCAAGTAAGCGATATTCAGTTGGACCCATATCTAAAATGCTGTTGCCAAAGCTAACACGCTGGCTTACAGGATCAAGAATTAAACCATTGGCATCAATTGTTTTTTCACCACTTAATGCATTGGCACGGCGCAGAACTGCCTTAATACGTGAAACCAGTTCACGTGTTGAAAAAGGCTTAGTCATGTAGTCATCTGCACCCGCGTCAAGACCTTGTACTTTGTGGTCTTCTTCTCCGCGAGCGGTGAGCATAATCACTGGAATTTCTGCTAAGTTCTCATCGCGTTTTAAGCGGCGACATAAATCGACACCGCTTACGCCTCCAGGTAACATCCAATCAAGCAAGATAAGCGCCGGACGTTGGTCGACGATAATTTGATGAGCCTGTTTGGCATCTTCTGCCTGTAAACATTGAAAGCCTGCCATGTCCAAAGAAGTATGAATCATTTCGCGAATAGGAAGCTCATCATCGACAATTAAAATGTAGTCATCTTTCACAACGCAATATCCTATAGATTTAACGGTGAACCGTTTTGTAGTTATGACAGGCTTATTACAAAGATTAATTATGACAATTTCATTGCAGAAAAGTCTATAAAATTGAATTTAGCAATAATTTGTGACAAAACCAAGGCAAAGGTATGACCAAATTATGACATGTAATTTAGAGAATTCTTAAAATCATTCAATAAGTTACTATATTAAAGGTTTAACTGGTTTGTCCCATTTATAGCTGTCAAAAAACTTTAATATTATTTTGAAACTTGAGCTAATAAAGATAAGAAAACGATACGGCATGCGGTCAAAACCTGCTCAAGGGACTGCTCAAACCCTCCCATGACCCATCGAATCGCAATTTGAGTGACATATCCATTCAAACCAGTTGCGATTAAAGAAAGCTCATTTTCATGGTGTTGAATTTGGGGCATAGTCAGCATAACGAAGGCCTGAATCATGCGATCAAATTGCGCAAGTGTTTCTTGAATGGTGGCTTGATTATGTAATTCTTGTACCAGAACTGCATCGACATAGACGATGCGAGCTAATCTTGGGTCATCTTTTAAGGTAGTCAGCAGTGCTCTTAAACCTGCATCAACCATTTTTTCTGGATCGGGTGCAGCTTTAATCACGGCTTGCATCAGATTTTGCTGTAATTCTTCAATCATTTTTAAAAAGATGGTTTGGAATAAATCTTCACTCTTCTTAAATGATTCATAAAAATAACGTTCTGTGAGTTTTGCCTCTTGGCAGACATCTTTTACCGTCACTGAAAAAAAACCGAGCGTTCCGTAGGTCGCAATGCCTGCTTCAATCAGTTTTTCTCGGCGTGCCTCTTTACGTTCAGATAGAGATAATCCTTTGAACTGACGTTCTTTACTCACACTTTTTGTTTTCTTTTTACTGGTTGAGTCGTTAGTCGTCATAAATAAGTCGTTTCCTAATTTATAGGTTTTGGCCAAATATGCTCACTATGATAAAGCGCTCAGAAGAATTGTGCCATTCTATCTGAAATTACAGTGTACTATATTGACAATGTGTATTGTCAAAATTATATTGAAGATGTCTAAACTGCACATGCAATGAACCGATTGTGCAAATATCGAAAAACAAAGGATGGACAATGAAAAATTTTAAAAACAAAGTCGCTGCAATTACGGGCGCAGGTTCTGGCATTGGGCAACAGTTAGCAATTCTTTTGGCAAAACAGGGCTGCCATCTTTCGTTGAGTGATATTAATGAAAAAGGATTACAACAAACTGTCGAGCTTTTAAAACCGTACAATGATATTACTGTTACCACCAAAAAGCTTGATGTGTCTGATCGCGAAGCGGTAAAGCAGTGGGCGCAAGAAACTGTACAAGATCACGGTTCTGTTAACCTGATTTTTAACAACGCTGGCGTAGCATTAGGTTCTACTGTTGAGGGTGCGACCTACGAAGATTTAGAGTGGATTGTTGGAATTAACTTCTGGGGTGTGGTTTACGGGACTAAAGAATTTTTACCATTCATTAAGCAGACTCAAGATGGCCATATTATTAACATCTCAAGCTTATTTGGTCTGACTGCTCAACCGACTCAATCTGGTTATAACGCGACTAAATTTGCTGTACGCGGTTTTACCGAATCATTACGCCAAGAACTAGATATCGAAAAAAGTGGTGTGAGCTCTTTGTGTGTACATCCGGGGGGAATTCGCACCAATATTGCTAAAGCGGCAAAAATGAGTGATAGCTTGAGTAGTTTGGGTATGGACCCGACGAAATCAATTCAAAACTTTGACAAGTTACTACGTACTCCACCAGAAGAAGCTGCACGTCAAATCTTGGATGCCGTTTTGAAAAATAAACGCCGTTTATTGATTGGTAGTGACGCAAAAATTCTTGATGCTTTTCAGCGTTTGTTCCCAACAGGATATCAACGTGCTTCAACCATTGTGACCAAATTAATGAAATAATTTTTTAATAAAAAAAAGCCATCAAATGATGGCTTTTTTTATGTGGTTTTAGTGGTTCTAAATAAGAACTTTGATCTTCTTTTTCTTCCAGATAAATTGGTAATACAGGCCTTGGATAATACATAAACTGACAAATGCCAAAGCATAGGCAACCCAGATGCCTTTAAGCCCCCATATTGAGCTAAACCAATAAGCACATGGAATTTCAATAAATAAAATAGCCGAGATATTGATTAGCATTGGGACAGTCACAGTTCCACTGGCACGCATAATCGATGCAAAAATGGCACCTGCACCAAAGAATAAAATTGCCCAAAGTACAATAAATAAAAGTTGCTGTCCTAATACCACCACAGTTGGGTCGGTAATAAACAAAGCCATTAAATATTTTGAAAATAAATAGCCAAGTGCAATTAAGCTACCTGTAAATAAGAAGTTCATGCCTAAAGCTGTGCGGGTTACCCGTGCTAACAGATCTGATTTGCCAGCGCCAATCGCTTGTGCTGCAAAAATTGAAGCTGCAATTGAGATTGATAAGGCAGGAAACTGAATGTAGTTGAGTACCTGATTCACTGCACCATACGCTGCTGTAGCATGTGATCCATAACGGTTGACCAGTCCAACAATAACCAAGCCTGCCATTGAGGTGGTAATCATTTGAATACCGGTTGGGACGCCTAAGCGCAAAATGATTTTGCTCAGTTCTGGATTATGACGGATATGTTGCAGAAGCTGACGATTCGGGCGAAGTGGATGATTTTTCTTGTTCAGATAAATTGCGAGAAAAATCAAAATAGCTACATAGCCCGTAATCGTTGCGATTGCTGGAGCAATAATCCCTAGAGCGGGTAAACCAAAATAACCTTTAAGTAATATTGGGGTAATAACTAAGCCAATCACACTGGTTAAAGCAAGGGCTAGCAAAGGGGTAGTACTATCGCCTACACCACGTAAAATTGAGGTATAGATAATATATACAAACAGAAGCGGGCTACCTGCAAGCATCCATTGCACATAAGGCAAAGAAAGATGCATCACCTTTGGATCTGTACCTAATAACTCTAAAATATCATGGGCAAAAAACACACCGATAATCGCGGTAATTACCCCACCAATCAATGTCATAAACAGGGTAGAGCCAACCACACTTTGGACTTTCTCTATATTTTGCGCGCCCCACGCTTGTCCGACTAAAACAGTAGTACCCGTTGAAATCCCGATAATAAAAGCAAGGAGCAAGAATAAAATAGGGAAAAAAACCGAGACGGCAGCAATCGCGTCTACTCCCAGCATTTGACCAACAAAGATGGTGTTAATCGTTCCCGACAAGTTCTGCAAAATATTGGTTGCAATGAGGGGCAATAAGAAAACAAAAAATGCTTTCCATAGATTTTGCTGATGAATTAAAGACTGTCTTGGTGGCATGTATTCTCCATCGCCCATCTCTTTGATGAGCGGGGCGGATATTCAACTTAGCATAGTTGGAGCGAATGACTTGTAGTATTTTTACAGTGCTAAGTGGCTAAATTTATTAACATTCATTCAAGATTTCTCCTGCTTTTTGCAGAGTTTCATCATTTTTTGCAAAGCAGAATCGAATCAAACGTAAAGACTCAGGCGCTTGCTGATAGAAAACCGAAACTGGAATAGCCACGATCTTATGTTGCTCAGCTAAAAATTGGCACATTTCCACATCGTTTAAGTCGGGTCTAATTTGACTGTAATCGAGATTTTGAAAATAAGTACCTTGAGATGGTTTTAGTAAAAAACGACTATTGTGAATTGCCTGATTAAACCGATCTCGCTTAGTTTGATAAAACTGCGAAAGCTCTTGAATATGTTCTGGATGTTGTTCCATGTATTGCGCTAGAGCAATTTGACAAGGTGTCGTGCCACAGAAATTTGCATATTGGTAAATCTGGCGGAATAAACGCATTAACTCAGGTGAGGCGACGCAATAACCTGTTTTCCAGCCCGTCACATGAAAGGTTTTTCCAAAAGACCCAATCACAAAACTACGCTCTCTGAGTTCTGGAAAATGCAATGCACTAAAGTGTTGCTGACCATCAAAAACTAGGTGTTCATAGACCTCATCGGATAAAACTACAATATTTTTATCTCGAATCAGTTCAATAAGCTCTAACCAATCTTGTTTTGCCCAGATCGTACCTGTTGGATTATGAGGAGTATTCACCACAATCATTCGGGTTTTGTCATTAATCAGATCTTTAACTTGTTGCCAGTTCACCTTAAAGTCAGGTGCTTGCAGAGCAATATGAATTGCTTTACCGCCTGCTAACTCGACAGAAGGGCCGTAACTATCATAACTTGGGTCGAAAATAATCACTTCATCACCTGCAGTGATGCAGGCCTGTATGGCACAAAAAATTGCAATGGTTGCGCCGGGAGTAATCGTGATTTGAGTTACAGGGTCAAGTTGAAGCTGATCGCGCTGTTGAAATTGTAAAGCGAGTTGCTCCCGTAAACCGAGAATACCATCGCCGGGCGGGTACTGATTATGTCCAGCTAAAGTCGCCTGAGATAGGGCTTCCAGCAGGGCCTGTGGTGCCGGAAAATCTGGAAAGCCTTGTGACAGATTGAGTGCACCTAGACGATGTGCCAGTGCTGTCATGGTACTAAAAATAGTTACGCCTTGAGTGGCCAATTTTGACTTTAGCTGTAGCATATTGTTCTCTTTTTTAAAATATTTAAAGTTATAAAATTGATTCAATCACTGCCCGAATTACACCGAGTGTCAAACCAATAAATGCACCGACTACAACGCCATTCACTCGGATCATGTGTAAGTCGCCACCGACTTCATTTTCAATTTTCCCGATCATTTCACGCGAATCCCATTCATGAATGCGCTCACTCACATAGCGTATGATTTTATGGCTATATTGATCCGTAAAATTCATAGCAAGTCCTGTCATTTCTTTGTTGAGAACTTCACGTACTTTTACATTCTGAACAAGGTTTTCACCCAGTTGCTGGATAGCCGCTCTTAAGTTCATTGCAATGCCAGAGTCTTCTTTCATTAAATCTTCTTTAATGGCATCACACAGAATTGTGACCGCACCACTAATAAAATTTAGAACTTGCGGACTGTCTAGTAGCGCATCTTTACCGCTGTTAAGGCGCTGGCTCGCAATGCTGTCTGGTTTCGCCAGCTCAAGCATGAGTGAATGAGCTATGGTTTCAATTTCTTGTCGCCATGGGTGTTCATGATCTGCCAGCATCGATTCTACTTTTTCAACCAAGGAGTCGATGGTGCGTTGTTGAACGTCAATACCAATCCAGCTTGCTCCTCTTGCAAGTGACCATACACCTAACGCTTTAAACATTTTTCTGGTTAGTTCACGGGTTTTATCCGGGTTTTGTACCACCCACTCATGAGCGATATCCAGACCTCGCTGCAATACATCTTGGTGGAAATCATTTTCCAATACTGCACGCAGCATTTCACTTGCAAGTTTATTGACTTGAGTGTTACGTACCCATTGCACGCTGTTATTTTGCACAAAATTAGCAATTTGCTCTTGGCTAACAAATTCAAAAATTTTCGGTACAGTTTGCTGAATGAGCTCTACCACTTGTGTATTGTTTTGCGGACTTGCTAACCATTGACCAATTGCGAGGCTTAAGTCAGTTTTTTCTAAGCTACGTTCGACCACTTGAGGCGAAAGAAAATTTTCTTGTACAAAACGGCCCATTGACTCTGCAATACGTGCCTTGTTGCGTGGAATAATCTCGGTGTGGTCACGTAAAAACTTAGGAATTGGCAGCTTACCAAATGGGTTACGAAACAGAACGGTAATCGCGTACCAGTCGGCTAAACCACCGACTACACCTGCTTCAGCACCCAGCATTAAAATATGAATAAAATCTGTGTACTCTGGTAGAAACCGGTCGGCAACCATCAGTGCAACCCACAGCACAACGACGATAATTAGCGCTAGAGTGGCAAAATATTTGCTACGTTTAAGACTGGGCACGTGGTGGACTTCTTCTACCATGCTCATACATTTATCCTATTCATTTTTGTTTTACTGGCGGCTCAGGCGGTGGCAACAGCGCTCCTGTCGGACTCAATCCATATTTTTGACCGATTGATTTCAAGATCAAGGTTGCATCAAAAGCGTCCTGAGGAGCCTGTTTTTGATCCCGATAACATTCAATAGTATACGACACTTGAACAGGATCGATATTGACCACTTGTGGGTAATCATAGAACGGATCATGCCAGAAACCTGGATAGCGTCGACCATAACCATATGGATAAAAGCTTGGAGCTGATGGATAAACCACAGCCTGACGTGGCGGTTTCTGGCTCTGATTGCTTGGATCATTTTGCACTTTAAAAAAGCGGAAACCCTTTTGTACGGTCGTTTGTGCTGATTTCACCAAGGTAATTTCTTCAGCTCTGCCATAACTCATATTTGGGTCGGCTTGAAAACTAATACGGAACGTTTGGGCATTTAGAGGATATGCTGAAAACTGCCCAAGCTGATCAAAGGTTTTTGGTTTACTTGGAGTCGTTGCACACGCAGTTAAAGTTAAGGCAGTGCCTA
This sequence comes from Acinetobacter sp. WU_MDCI_Abxe161, assembly GCF_025514355.1. NCBI lineage: Bacteria > Pseudomonadati > Pseudomonadota > Gammaproteobacteria > Moraxellales > Moraxellaceae > Acinetobacter > Acinetobacter sp. WU_MDCI_Abxe161. The sequence continues at coordinate 149,991 of NZ_JAHPTU010000006.1, read as the reverse complement.
AAGCTAAACAAAGAGAGAGATATTTCATGATGAACTCCCGACTGAGCATTAAAAAATAATGACTCAGCATTAAAAATTAAGAAACTTTAAAAACTACTGTTTGGTTCTAATAAAAATTCGGTTTCCTCTGGAGTAGAAACACGTCCGAGAATAGTATTGCGATGAGGATAGCGTCCAAAACGGTCAATAATGACTTTATGCTTTTTCTCAAAGCTTAAATTAATTTCATTGCCGAGGCGTTGAAATAATTTTAAGGCAAACTCATGAATCAATTTTGATTCACTATGCATAAACGGCATATATAAAAAAGAGCGTTGCTCTGGATTAAGCTGTGCATCGAGTTGCAAACTAATGGCCTCTTGCGCCAACGCTAATGCCAAGCTGTCATAGGCAAAAGATTGAGGCTGATCACGATAGATGTTGCGAGAAAATTGGTCTAGTACAATAATCTCTGCTAAACGGCCTTCTGCCGTTTTTCGCCAAGACCAGAGTTCTGCTTGAGTTGCCTGTCGATGAACGTCAGAAAAATTTTCACGGATTTTTTTGTCAAAATCATCACTTTTCGCAAACCAAAGTGAACGGTGTTCAGGAGAAAACCAGAAATTTAAAATGTCTTGTTCGTTCATGATATTGACAACTCTTTAGCAATTATTCTTCAATAAAATCACAATTCTTTCGTGTCTTAAATAACAAGATTGTGATAAAAATTGCCAAACTGGAATGATGTGATTATATAAATAGCCGTATCATCTCACGATTTTGTATATAGTGATCTTTAATAAGCGAGCAAATGCATGAGTCAACCCACTACACCATCTCAATCAGTTATTCCTGCTTGGGTGGATTCGTCGCTACTACAAGGCATGTTACGTGGAATAGAGCGTGAAAGCCTACGTATGCAAAGTAATGGGTTCTTATCACAAGAGTTACATCCGAAGGCATTAGGTTCAGCTTTAACACATCCACAAATTACGACTGATTATTCAGAAGCGTTGATGGAGTTTATTACTTCACCTAAGCCAACGATTGAAGAAGCTTTGCATGAGCTCACCGATATTCACGCGGTTGTACACCGTCATTTAGAAAATGGTGAAAAACTCTGGCCGCTTTCGATGCCATGTATGTTAGATGACAATGAAGAGCGGATTCGTCTAGCACAATACGGCACCTCTAATATTGGTCGTTTTAAAACACTATATCGCCGTGGGTTGGGAATACGATATGGCCGTCGTATGCAAACTATTTCAGGGGTGCATTACAACTTATCTTTCCCAGATACACTTTTTGCTGAGCTACAAGCTCATGAAACTGACGAACAATTAAAATCATTAAGTTTGCAGGATTATCGTAGCCATCGTTATTTTGGGCTTATTCGTAACTTCATTCGTTTAACACCATTAGTGATGTTCTTGGTGGGTGCGAGTCCAACGGTATGTCGCTGTTTCTTGACCGGACATAAACATCATTTGTTGCCTTTAATCAAAGGTTCATATTATTTGCCGTATGCTACAGCACTTCGTATGGGACGATTGGGCTATCAAAACTCGGCTCAAAAAAGCTTAGGCATTCATTACAACAATTTGACGGGCTATCTGGATGGTTTACAAAAAGCCGTTCATTCTCCTTACCCGCCATTTAGCCGTTTAGGGTTAAATGATGCCTCTGGTGAGCCGTTGCAGATCAATGATCATGTTTTGCAGATCGAGAATGAATATTACAGTCTAGTACGTCCAAAACAGGTGCCTCAAGCAGGTGAAACACCGTCTCAAGCTTTGAAAAATCGAGGCGTGGGTTATGTTGAATTACGTGCTGTTGATGTAAATCCATATTCAGCAATTGGCGTTGATGAAACGACAGCAGGCTTCCTTGAAGTGTTAGCACTTTATTGTTTGCTAAGTGATAGCCCAGATTTGTTAGGTCCAGAGCAAGACTTGGTTGAGAAAAATCAGACAGAAGTGGTGAACCGAGGCCGAGCGCCGAACGCAACCATTACAGATTTAACTGGGTCATATCACATCGAAGATTGGGCACGTCTGTATATTGCAAAAATGCAAGATTGTGCGCAGTTACTCGATCAGACCTACGCAACGGACTTGTATCGTTCAGCTTTAGCGGTCATGCAAGCACGAATTGATGAAGTTGATGAGACTTTGTCTGCACATGTTATTGACGATACGTTAAAGCATGGTGGAACTTGGAGTTTTGGTAGCCACATGGCTCAGTTACATGCGGAAAGTTATGAACAGCATGAGCTTAGTGTGGACACTTTGAAACATTTTGAACAATTGGCTGCACAATCTTTACAGCAGCAAGAACAACTTGAACAAGATACTCAGGTCAGTTTTGATCAATATCTTGAACAATATCGATAATAAAACGAGGTTTTACATGCGATTAAGTTACCGTTTGGTGAGTGGACTACTTGTTTTAGCAAGTATTGTCGGCATGTCTTTTGCGTTGTATTTGGAGCATGTAAAAGGTTTAGAGCCATGTCCGCTCTGTATTTTTCAACGTGTTGGCTTAATGGCGATGGGCCTTATAGCACTAATTGCCTTTTTACATAACCCAGTTTCCAACGCGGTGAAACGTTTTTATGCATTTTTAGCAGGCATCGCAATTTTATGGTCAGTAGGTGTGGCAGGACGTCATGTCTGGTTGCAACATTTACCACCTGATCAAGTACCAAGTTGTGGTCCGGGATTAAATTACCTCATTGATGCTTTACCAATGAAAATGGTTTTACAAGAAGTATTGTCAGGTTCAGGTGAATGTGCAGCAATTGATTGGACCTTTTTAGGTCAATCTTTACCAGTTTGGTCATTTGTTTATTTTCTTTTGATATTACTGGTTTGTTTATGGCAATTGTTCCGTTTTTATCCAGTATTTAAGACTGCTAAAAAGTAAGTTTAAAGTGGTTAAAGAAAAGCTCAATATAAGTTGGGCTTTTTTATTACTTTCGAATAAGTGAAAATATAAAAAAATTGATAAAAATAACGCATAATTTTGTAGACAGATAGTTCTGTTTTTTATAAAGTGCAGCCGTTTTATATCCTTATGATTATAAAAAAATGCTTTTCAATATATTTAATGTTTTGGAAAAAATAGGGTTAAGTGCGCAGAAACGTGCCATCCATGTGCAATTTTCTAATGAGCTACTCAATAGCCAAGTTTTTTTACAGCGTATCGAAGGCCAACATCAGCTAAATGGGGGATTGGAAGCTGAGTTGATCTGTCTTTCAACGAATGCCCAAATTGCATTAAAGCAGTTTATAGGGGTACAAGTTGCTGTTGATCAGGTTACTGATTCTGGACAATTATTTCGAACTACAGGAATAGTGACAGAAGCCAGTTATGGTCAAAGTGACGGTGCTTTAACACTTTATAAACTCACATTAAAAGACGCGACAAACTTATGGCACAAGCGCCGTAATAGTCGTGTTTTCATGAATAAAAGTATTATTGAAGTCACGGAAGTATTATTTAAAGAGTGGCAAGAAAAAAGTCAGCTTTTTGCGACAAGTTTAAGTCTTGATCTTAGTGGGTTAAGTCAGAATTATGATATTCGCCCATTTATTATGCAGCACAATGAATCTGACTATGACTTTCTTACGCGCTTATGGCGAAGTGAAGGCGTTAGCTGGTTAATTGATGAAGCCGAACTTTTTGTACCTCATTTCACTGCGCCAATACAGGCTCAAAAACTGAGACTTATTGATGATAATAATCAGTACCAAGCTTTAGCACGTCGCAGCATTCACTATCACCGAAGTAGTGCAACAGAATATCAAGATAGTATTACAGGTTTTGTTGCGGTGCGGACTTTGCAGCCGACTGCGGTACATGTGCAGCGTTGGCAACCTGATGCACTGGCACATGAAGAAGGTGTAGGATCAGTGATCACTACACACATACATTCAGAGCAATTTGATTCAGCGAGTTTGAGCCTTGAACAAGCATGGCACGTAAGCCCAGCTTGGATGCAAGATTTAAAAGGGGAAGATCAAGCCACTGCTTCAAGTAGTAATCAGCTAGAGAAATTAAATCAGCAATTTACTAATATGTACGCGAGTCAGGCCAAATATTTTAAGGCCTATAGTAGCGTTCGTGACGGCCAAGTCGGCTATTGGTTTAATCTACAGGAGCACCCTGAAATTGATCAGCATGAAGGAGCAGATCAAGAGTTCCTAATTATTGCTAAAAATTTCTATAACCAAAATAACTTACCTAAAGATTTACATCAGCAAGTTAGCCAGTTATTAACCCAAAGTCGTTGGGATCAACATGGTTACGATGATATTGAGCGCCAAGGTAATGAGCTGACATTAATACGCCGTCAAATCAAAACTGCACCTGAATATAATCCGGAGCAGCATCGACCAATAGCCTATCCACAAAGAGCGAAAGTCGTGGGGCCAGAGGGAGAGACTATTCATGTTGATGAATGGGGGCGCATTAAGGTACGTTTTCTATTTACCCGTAGTGATGATCATGGGCATGACGGTGGAGCAGGGAGCAATGACAATGATACCGACTCGGCTTGGGTAGATGTACTGACTCCTTGGGCTGGAGAAGGTTATGGGGCACGCTTCTTACCACGTATTGGTGAAGTGGTAGTCATTGACTTCTTTGATGGCAATATTGACCGTCCATTTGTGACCGGGCGCATCCACGAGGCACAGCGTTCACCAACCAAGTTCGATGTAAAAGGGCAGCTTCCTGATACTAAAAAGCTAAGTGGTATACGCAGTCAAGAAGTTAATGGTAGTGGCTTTAACCAATTACGCTTTGATGACACAACAGGGCAAATCAGTACCCAACTCCAAAGTAGCCATGCAGCAACACAGTTGAATTTAGGTAACTTAAGCCATCCGAAAGAACAAGCGACGAGCCAAGGCCGTGGTGAAGGTTTTGAGCTAAGAACAGATGCTTGGGGAGCTGTGCGTGCAGGTAAAGGCATGCTCATCAGTACCTATGCACAAGAGCAAGCGATTGCAGACCATTTAGAGGCTGCACAAGCACAATCCTTACTTTCACAAGGCTATGAAAGCATGAAAATGCTCAGTGAAGTTGCAGCAAAGCAACAGACTGATGCTTTGAACGTGATTAATCGCTTACCCAAATTCATTCAGTCACTTGAGCTAAAAACTACAGGACAAGCATTAGATAGTACGGTGAATCTATTTAAAGAAGGAATTAATAACGATCCTATTCACGCCTTAAAAGATTGTGGTGGCTTTATTCAAGATATTGGCGCGCTAGGGGGAAATGCAAAAGGTGTTGTAGACGAATTTAATGCTTTCTTTAGTGATGCCAAAGATGCGGTGGAAAACTTAAAAGCATTTATTGAAAATGTTGAAGAGCATGGTGCCGACATCGTTAAAGGAAAACTTGCCAGTATTAAAGACCGCATTCATAAAAATCCATTTGAAAGTATTCAAGAGGTTGGAAAAGTCTTAGCCAACGTCGAGACCAAAGACTTTGACATGATGAGTGTATGTGGAACGTTTAGTAAAGGCAGTAAATTAGAAGTATCACCTTCTAAAGCATTAAGTTCTTTGCAAGGCTTTATGGAAGGTTATACCCAAGGTTTAGAAAGCAGTTCCGATACTAAACAGCAAGAGCAAGGCAAGATCTTTAGACAAGCTCTTATGTTGTTGGCATCGCCAAATGGTATTGCTTTGACGACGCCTGAAAATATTATTCTACAAGCTTCGCAAGATATTGCTGAAAGTGCGAGTGGTTCAATTAATTTGAGTGCGCAGAAAAATATTATTGGGCATGCACAAGACAAAATCAGTTTGTTTGCCGCACAAAAGGGTTTTCGCGCTTATGCAGCAAAAGGAAAGCTCGAACTACAAGCGCAAGATGATGCTATTGAAGCGATTGCCAAGAAGGTCATCAAGTTCATTTCTACTGAAGAAAAAATCGAGCTTACCAGTCCAAAAGAAATTGTATTAACAGCAGGTGGGTCACAGCTCAAAATTAATGCGGATGGCGTATTTTCAACAACAGGCGGTAAGTTTGAAAGTAAAGCTGGGCAGCATTTGTTTACGAGTGGAGCAACAGTAAATGCTGAGTTGCCGAAAATGCCGGCAACTGGAATGTATAGTATGAGATTTGATTTAAGTCAAATATTTGATACTAAAATATTAAAAAATATGAAGTATAAATTAATTAATCATTCTAAGAAAATTGAAGCTGTATATGAGTTTGAGCAAGAAAGTAGCGCGAGAGTTTACAGCGATTCTGTTGATAATTTAGAACTCGCTTTAGTCCCAGGAGCTTATTTAACAGAAATTAAAGAGCTGATGCTTGGACAGGAAGCTGAATCACTAGATGGTGAGGAGATTGATGGCTGTGGATGTGGAATTGATCATGAACATACACATAATGATTAGGAGATTGACTGATGTTTAATAAACAAAATATTGTTTGCCTCTTTTTGGTTTTATTTTCACTGAAAAGTTATGCAAAAGAAGATTTTAATCTTATTTCACAATGTACGGACGAATATGAGACAAGTTGTAATGTTGTTCTAACAGCAAATGGTAAAAAAAATATTTTATTACGCGATATAAAATCACCAAGTATTGAAAAAGTTAATGAAGACATCTTTCATGTAGTAAGTTCATGTGGTTCACCTTGTGTAGGACATTACTTTATCGGAAAACATGAGGAAGATTATACTGAGGAGTTGATTAGTTTTGATATTAAGTCTAAATGTATTATAGAAAGTGATAGTCGTAAAAAGAAAATATATGCAAAAAAGATGTTCACTAATAATAAAAGAATTTTAATAGACTTAAGTGAAAAGAAATTCAATATTCTTCCATCAAAATTTAATTATTACAGTGATTTTAGTGAGATGTCTCATTTTGATAATACTGGAGAGCTCAATTTAATTGCAAATGATTATGGTAAAATTCTATTTAAAAAGAAAATTCAAAATCCTTGTGGAAGTAACAGTAAATGAGTTATTCAGAAGAATTTATAAAGTTTGTTGGGACTGTGGCAGGAGAAGCTGGAGGATGCAGTCCAACCACTTGGAAAGTTGTGGCGCACTGTATAAAAAATAGGATTGGTTTTGCAGAGTGGCTTAATGCAAGAAATATTAGTGATATTTTAAAAAAGAATTTCGATGCTATTACTGATAAAAATCCACCTTTTAAAAAAGCTGTGACAGAAATGTATTCGGGGAATATATCTGATCATACCCAAGATATCATTGAAGCAATATCACCAATTTATCAAGGACTGGAAGAGGATATAACAAATGGAGTTGTATTATATTTTAGCCCTAAAGCTCAAGCAGCTTTACATAAGAAAAATCCAGAAAAATATACTTCACTAGTTCCAGATTTTGCTAAAAGTTCCTTGACTGAAGAAGTAAAAATAAAAGGAACAGAAAATGATGATATGCGTTGGTATAGATATAAAGGCACATCACGTTTCTATGTTCAATTTGTTGATAGAAGTGCTAATGTACTTGCTAAGTCTAGTGTAAGTATTGGGTACAAGAAAACAAAAGTAGTACCAGCGTTAAGTAATTTAGTTACTGATAATCAAGGTAAAATTAGATCATTTCTTGTGAAAGATGGTTGGGGAGCAAGATTTACTATTGATGGTGTTCAAGCGGTTGATAATAATAATAAAGAAATTTTATTAATTGCTGATGGGAAAAATCATTCTTCGGTTATAGTTGTTGCAAGTGGTCGTAGTGGAATAAAATCTCAAACTGACATACATAACCAACAGACATCACCTAGTCAAAAGCAAGAATCTGTAAAAAAAGACACCAAAGCTGAAGTAAATAATGAAAAAAAAGCAGAAGAGGGTGAGAATAATACTAAACAAAAAAACGTTAATTTTAGTATTAAGATCATAGATAGTGAAAATAAGGTAATACCAAATTTTTCCTATTTTTTAAAATATAAAAATGCTGAAAAGAAGCATAGTGTAGGTACTAATGGTATTGAAAATAACTTAGTAGCGTTAAGTGGTGAGGAGATTATAGTTTTAATTAGTGGGCTGGACTCAAAACAAGAAATTATTCGTTTTACAGCACAAGAGGGGATGGGTGAAAAGACTATAAAGGTTAATTTACATACTTTTAATATCCTGTTCAGACATAGAGATACAAAAAAACCTATAACGAATTTGAATTTAATTCAAAAATATAGAAATCAGATAAAGCAAAAAAAGACTGATGGTAATGGAAAGATAACTGTTAGTGCAATGCCAGGATTCGAACTGAATTATAAATTAAGAGATGAACGGAATTTATTAACTATCAAAGTTGATAAAAATAAATCGCTTCGTGTTATCGATGTTGATTCCTCAGCAATAGAGCAAGCATCAAAAAATATAAAGACAGGGACTAAAGTTGTAGAAATATCTCAATCTAAACAACCAATTCCTTCAGCTAAACATAAGCGACTAGTTGATAAGCCAGTTGAAACTCATGACTCTACCCCTAAGAGGGATGAAAAAGTAAAAACCAGTACAGAAGGCCATCCTAAAACTATTGTTATAGATAATAGTGATATAGAGTTTAAAATTTTAACTTATGACAAAATAACTAAGCAATTAGTTAGTAATTGTGAATATATAATTGAGTATAAGGGAAATAAAAACTCTCATATAAGCGGTGTTAGCGGTCTAGGTGCAAAAATACATAAGGGCCAAGCCGGACAAACAATAAAAATATTTGAAAATACAAACCTATTGACCCAAGTAGTATTACAAAAAGATATGAAACCTATATCTATTAATGTTACTAAGTCGGATTCATCTCAACTAAAAGTTAGCGGAGTGGATTGGTGTAGCTTGTTCTTACAAAGTAATAGATTAAGTGATTTAGCTGAGCCTTTCAAAACCAACGCTTCAAAATTTATTAATGGTATGAAAAATGCCGGTATCAGTGTCGTAATTAATACAACTTGGCGTCCATCTGAAAGAAGTTATTTAATGTATTATTCTACAGCGATAGCAAGAGGAGAAATTGCTGTAGATAAAGTACCTCCATTTCCGGGAGTAAATATTGATTGGACACATAAAGGAAATAAAACTGAAGCAATAAAAGCAGCAAAAGCAATGTATAAAAAATATGGTATAGGCAAGAATCCAGTAGGTAAACCAGGCTCTTCAAACCATAATAGAAAAAAAGCAGTAGATATGAGAATATCTAATTATATTGGAAAAGTTGTGACTATTGATGGTGAAAGTATAAAAATTACAAGTTGGGCAACATTAACTCAATTAGGCAAAAAATATGGTGTAATTTGGTATGGTAGTAAAGATGCACCTCATTGGTCAGAGACAGGTAGGTAAAAAGTGATTTACAAAACATTAATTGGTATGTGTTTATTGGGATTGGGCTTAAGTGCTTGTGATAATAAACATTTAAGTGAGACTACTCATGTTAAACCTACTGAACAACATAAAGTCGAGATGCCACAAAAAAAATTACCTTCAGTAGAGAAATTACAGGTTAGTAAAGATATAAAAAAAATGTTAGACAATAAGATTTATTTATTATTAGATTCTGATGAAGGTTGTATAGTAAGTGAAAAACCTCTTAATAAAGATGTTGTAATTGTTTATAAAGAAGAAGAAAAATTTAAATATGATATCGTGAATCCAGTATTGAAAAAAGATAGTAGTGATTGTGTTTCAGAATTAGCTTTTGTTACAGATGAGCCTAATTATTTTTATAATATTAATAAAAGAAGCAAGGATTTAGTTCGAGGCTATGGCTTTGAATTAAATAAGGATCAGATTTTATATAAAAATAATAAAATTAGAGGGGTGGATTTAATAGGGGATGGAATTCCTAATATTATAACTGAATGTTTTTCAAGTGAAGGTGCACATTTTAATATTTTTGGAGGGCACAATAATGAAGAAAAATTAGTACATCGTTACACTTACCTAGATATGAATTTACAAGTATCATGCACTGAAAATGAAAAAATATATAGTAAAGGTCTGTTGGATATAAGAAATAAATATAGAGAAAATTAACTAATAATATTCATGATAAATGAAAATTTAAATAACATAGGCACTTTTATTACTAAAAGTGCCTATGTAGGTTAATTTAATTGATTCTATAGCGTCTTCGGTTAATTAGTTTTCGGTGGCTTCTAAAAATAATATTAATGTTCTAACTTTAAAACCCAATTTAATATTTTTAAGTTGTTGATTTTCATATTTTTAATCTTATTGTTATCCCCGTTAATTAAATAGGGGAGTTTGGCGCCCATCAAAATAGGCAAGTCATCTTCAATATTATCACTATATGTTGCAAACCAAGGTTGTTTGATATCAAGCTTATTCAATCTTCTTACTTTTTCTTCAGACCTACAATGTATCCCACTTATCCATCCTCCTAGTTTCTTTTGCAAAGGAGTACCAATAATTTGTACATCTAGATTGATGGACTCTAGTAAAACATTCGCTAACTTTTCTGGCGCAGCCGTGGCAATAAACACAATCCTTCCATGTGCTAAATGATCTTTAACTTCAGTTATACCTTGCTCAAACCAATATAATGAATCAGAAGTAATATCTTTGATATTATTGGAAAAATTTTTAAAACTATATTCTAATTCTTCTTCATTCATACCATACGTTGCAATCCACAAATACAATGAAGCACCTTTAGATTTATATTTCTTGAATTTCATAAGAGGTAAAGCAATCGAACTAACAATAATTGCAGCGATAAATCTGAGAAGATTAGATTTCAATTTATCTGTTAACCATGCCTTTGTAGAGTCACCCGAAAGTAATGTCCCATCCAAGTCAAAAACAACAATTTCTTTCATATATTTCTCTAAATTTACTAATAGTGATAAGAATTAATTTTTGAAAAGAGTATTTTTAATAGTTTATTTATGAAATCATAAAATATTTTATTGTATTGCAATTTGGTTATAATAGTTTGACTTAATTGTTTATAAATTAATTTAATGAAATTTTTTTGTTTATTATTGCTGGCTCTTTCTGCTAACGCATTTGCAAATACGGATAAGTGGAATGGTACTTATCATTATTATAGTTCAGAAGAGTTGCCGGGTGGTAATGTTGCGACGATAGAATCTGTTTTAACATTAACACCCAAAAAGTGTGAGTATTCTATTAGTGGCTTTCAGGTTGATAAATCTTATATATGCAAAGTGAAAGAGAAAAATAACGAGCTATATTTCTTTAATGTTCAAAGTGGTGAAAAGTTAGGAAAAGTAGTCTTTAAGAAAGGAAAATACTATCTTTATTCTGATGAAGTTTTAGATAGTAAAGACAACTTATTTTTTAAAGATAAATAATAGTTATAGAGCTTTTTTTAAAATATTTAAGATTCTATAAAAAAGCCCAACATAAGTTGGGCTTTTTTTACGTCTCTACAATCCCTTCTAAATCTTCGAGCGTATAGTTCGGCATATCAATAATATGGGTTTGAATACCATCTTGTACATAATCATTAATATGAGGATATAGCCAGCGCGTAATTTGTTCGGCAACACTTGAGTGATACTGTATTTCAAAGTGATTTAAGCCATAAAACACGGCTTTATGCGAATCTGGAACTTTGAGCTGAAAACGTGGATTTGGGTGTTCACCTAGCGCGCTTTTTACACTTACCAAATAGTCACCAATCACCGTCAGCGCTTTGTTACGTACTTTTTCAAACTCGAGGGTGCCTGCCACTAAAAAAGTATTGATATGGGAAGGTAGCGGAGCTGGGGCACGATTATCATCCATCATACCAATTCGGGCATCCATATATTCCCAGTCGTCATCACGGACGCTACCGTGGCGTAAGTCTAAAATGCCATTACTACGAATATTAACCAGTTGACCAAGTAAACCTACGAAAGGAAAAGCCCCGAGTTTGTCTTGTATGGTAAAGCCAAAGCGCTCTAAGACTGCGCCATGATGTGGAGAGCCAATACATACCAGATTCTCGACCATATGAATCCATTGATACATATTTTGTTTGCCATAAAACAAGGCACTACGAGAAACCAATCCGCCCATACTATGGCCAATAATATCAATACTGGTAATTCTTGGATTACGTTGTACTAAATCTTCTAATAAATTTGAAAAGCTGCGGCCATTGGCTGAAATACGTCGACCAGTATTGTAATTTAAATACAGCATGGTGTTATGGTCACGCTGGGCTAACAGACGCTCCCCAATACCGCCATAATGCGCATTTGACCAAGTAAGATGGTTCATACACAAACCATGGGCCAAAATTACAATACGACCTGCAAGTTCTCCTTGTTGGATTGCACCGTAGTGATCGTATAGCACCATGGGTAAGGCGAGGGGGCTATGTTGTTTAAGCAGATAATCCCCAAAAATCCCATTCAAAATTCCAACCAAAAAATGTAGGCTTGGGGTGAGTGGTTTTTCGTGAAGTGTAGGATATTTTTCAATAATATGACGTAAACTTGGCGCTAAAAAACAGCTACCGTATTTTTGTAAAGCGCCATAAGAAAGCTGATATGCCTTTTGCACAAATGGTCGTTTTTGAAAGTTTTTAGCATTTTGTGTGCTCACACCAAAAGCATTTTTTAATACTTCAATATTAATAACTTGAATTAATTCATGTACACCATTTAAGCTGGTACTGAACAGTTGAGCTAAACCTTCTAATACGTCTGCCTGACTAGGGGGCGTACGATCCCATTTACAATAAGTTTCATGTAGTGGTGTTAAGCTCGGCATATCTTTTCCCCATGTACGTTATAACCGACGTTTTAAGCTGTACTTTTTATCAACGGCAGTAAACGTTTCCATCTTAGTAGTTTAAATAACACATGTTTTTAAAATACTGATGAATGGTTAGTTGAGTAGTTTTTCTTGTCTGACAATAGTGTTTTTATATACAAACTGAGAACAAAAATGTGAGTTTATTATCAATTTAGAGGGAAATATATGAATATTATCTACCTCCATGGCTTTAATAGTAGCTCTCTTTCAATTAAGGGACTAAGCCTTAAGCAGTATTGTAGCGAATTGGGTATAAATGTGCATTTGCCAGATTTAAATAGATCTCCCGATCTAGTGGTAGAGCAAGTTTCAACACTTATTGAATCTTTACAAGACGTGGCTTTAGTCGGTAGTAGCCTCGGCGGGTTTTTTGCGACATATTTTGTCGCGAAATATAATATTCCGGCTGTACTGATTAATCCTGCTATGCAACCATGGAAGCTGTTTGATGAGTTATTTCAAGTTGAAAGCATGCCCTATGTGGTGAATGATCAATGGTCAATTGACCATATTCAGTTACGACAGTTACAACAACTTGAACTGAAACAACCTGAAAATGCTGACAAAATACTCGTCTTGTTGCAACAAGGCGACGAAATTTTGGATTATCGTCAAGCACAACGCTATTATAGTGCTGCAACGCCATCCTCATTGATTTTGACGGATGCTCATGGCAATCATGCTATGGAAGATTTTGAAGAAAAATTACCGTTAGTGATCGAATTCTTTGCGCACACCATCAAATAAGGAAAACGTACAACGTGACACAATATACGGCTCAATCGCTTGAAGTCCTTTCTGGTTTAGACCCTGTTCGTCGTCGTCCAGGGATGTATACCGATACGACTCGACCTAACCATTTAGCCCAAGAAGTGATTGATAATGCTGTTGATGAAGCATTAGCTGGTCATGCCGACAAGATATGTGTCACGGTTTATAAAGATGGTTCATTGTCAGTTGAAGATAATGGTCGTGGTATGCCGGTCGATATTCACCCTGAATATGGCCAAAGTGGTATCGAAATCATTCTGACCAAGCTGCATGCCGGTGGTAAATTCAGTACCGATAATTACCAATTTTCAGGTGGTTTACATGGTGTGGGGATTTCGGTTGTAAACGCTTTATCAACACGTGTTGAGGTTGAAGTTCAACGGCAGGGCAACCTATACCAAATGGCCTTTGAGCAAGGTGAACCAGTAGCACCTTTAGCCGTTCTCGAAGGTAAAGCACCAAAACGCGCGACAGGTACAACAGTACATTTTTGGCCAGAAGCGAAATATTTTGATAGTCCAAAATTTGCTTTAAAAGCCCTTAAACACAATTTAAAAGCCAAAGCTGTTTTAGCGGCTGGCTTAAAAATTATCTATATCGATCAAATTAACGATGAAAAAATCGAATGGCAATTTGAAAATGGCCTCGTTGATTATTTGATGGATGAGTTGCAAGACCGTGAAATCTTGCCGAATCCTGCTTTTGTGAGTAATGGTCAGGCAGATCGTGCGGCGTGTGAATTTGCAATTTGTTGGAATGTAGAAGGCGGTGAGCAGGTTCAAGAAAGTTATGTCAACCTGATTCCAACCGCGCAAGGCGGTACTCACGTGAACGGTTTACGCTCAGGTGTAACTGAAGCGTTACGTGAGTTCTGTGAGCTGCGCAACCTGTTGCCACGAAACCTTAAACTTTCGGCAGAAGATGTTTGGGATGGCGTGAACTATATTTTATCGCTCAAGTTCCAAGAACCGCAGTTTTCAGGTCAAACCAAAGAGCGTCTTTCTAGTCGAGAAGCATCTAATATTGTTTTAAACATTGCTAAAGATGCTTTCGCACTTTGGCTAAACCAACATGCTGAAATTGCCATGCAACTGGCAGAAATGGCGATTTCTAAAGCAGGTCGTCGTTTAAAAGCAGCAAAGAAAGTCGAGCGTAAAAAGATTGTTTCTGGCCCTGCTTTACCGGGTAAATTGGCGGACTGTGTCGGTCAAACGCGTGAGGACAGTGAGCTGTTTATTGTCGAGGGTGACTCTGCGGGCGGTAGTGCCAAGCAAGCCCGTGATAAAAACTTTCAGGCCATCATGCCAATTCGTGGAAAAATCTTAAACACATGGGAAGTTTCTTCAGATGAAGTCTTGGCTTCTCAAGAGGTTCACGATATTGCAATTGCGATTGGTGTAGATCCGGGCAGTGATGATTTATCTGAACTACGTTACGGCAAAATCTGTATTTTGGCCGATGCGGACTCGGACGGCTTACACATTGCGACTTTGCTTTGCGCTTTATTTGTTAAACACTTTCCAGCATTGGTTGAAGAAGGACATTTGTATGTGGCAATGCCACCATTGTTCCGTATCGACATTGGCAAAGATGTCCATTACGCGCTTGATGATGATGAACTTGAAACTATTTTGAAAAATATTAAAGGTAATCGTAATCCGCAAATTACCCGATTCAAAGGGTTGGGTGAGATGAACGCGATTCAACTACGTGAAACCACGATGGATCCTAATACACGCCGCTTGGTTCAATTAGATCTTGATGATGCCCATTTTACAGCAGGTTTACTCGACAAATTACTTGCGAAAAAACGTTCGGCAGATCGTAAACAGTGGCTTGAGCAGAAGGGTAACTTGGCTGATATTACTGTTTAATTAAAGTGTGCAGGATAATTTTTTATAAAATTATCCTGCACCTGATAATTCATATAATTTATTGCAAGCAACTAATTTATAAGTAGTTTTCCTGATTTTAGGTATATCCTTTATCTTTTGATGGCCATACTTCTAAAAAAGCTGTCTTATTCTGTTCTTTAAAGAACAAATGTTTTCCTTTGACGGTTGTTTATCCCCTCTGCTGCTAACAATACACTTCATATAAATCATCGTTATGGTGTTTCAGTCATCTCAGTTTTTCCATGAATTTATGTAATTAATTTGCAAAACGTATTGGAACAGGATGAAAGGGAATTTAGTAATACTTTAGCTCTCTTTACATCTTATGTGGTGACTCATCGCTAATAGGTCCTTGATCAGAACGTGGCTAAATCTGGTATAGCCAAAGAATGATTAAAGCGTCTGCACACCATCTTTAAATATGAAAAGGAAAAAGCTATGGATCTCCAACTGAAAGGTAAAACAGCTATTGTAACTGCGGCAACAGCAGGCATCGGTCTAGCAATTGCCAAAACTCTGGCTAAAGAAGGAACTGATGTCATCATTACGGGCCGTACCCAAGACAAATTGGCAGCGGCGGTAGCCGAGATAGAAGCAAATGCTCCCTTGGGCAAAGTACGTGGGTTTTTAGCTGATCTTAGTACATCAGAGGGAGTTGAGACATTAATTTCACAACACCCTTACACCGATATTTTGGTAAATAACTTAGGATATTATGAAGCTAAAACATTTACTGAGATTACAGACGAAGACTGGTGGCATATGCTTAATGTGAATGTTATGTCAGGTGTGCGCTTATCTCGTCACTACTTTCCAAAAATGTTAGAAAATAATTGGGGAAGAGTGATTTTTATGTCGAGTGAAGTAGGAGCATTCACACCACCAGATATGGTGCATTATGGCGTGAGTAAATCTGCTCTATTGGCTGTATCACGTGGAATGGCCGAGTTAACAAAAGGCACGGGAGTTACGGTGAACAGCGTACTTCCTTCTGCAACACGTTCCGAAGGTATCATGGACTATTTACGTCAAACTGCTCCTCGTCCCGACATGACAGATCAACAAATTGAAGCACATTTTTTCGAGACATATCGTCCAAGCTCATTGATTGCAAGAATGATTGAAGCTGATGAAATTGCATCTATGGTTGCGTTGTTGGCAAGTCCTTTGGGATCAGCATCTAATGGGGCAGCAGTTCGTGTTGAAGGCGGAACCTTCCGTTCCATTCTGTAATACTCAAAGCTTAGGTTGGCGTTTGAAGTACACGACTCTGTTCTTACGCGACCATTGGCATTTTGATCACTAAATTAAAATAGACAGATTTGTCTATTTTAATTTAGACAGTAATTTTTATAGCTTCCGGAAATTGAAAAACATCACAATTTGCGCCATTACCAATTCGATCCACCACTGCAAAATCACTTGGTGCCTCAAAGGTAAGCAAAGGATGATGCCATGTGCCTGCCCGATAATTGATACTTTGCTTACCGTCTGAGATAAAAGCACATAGCTTTGAAATATCGGGAGTATTCTCATCTAAAGCGGGCGCCACAATGATTAAAAACTTTTGTTGTTGTAATGGGATAAATGCTTGAGAGCCTTTCGGATGGCGTTCTAACATAGAAATTTCCAGAGGAAGAACACTGGCTTTAATATTACGGAAAATACTAATTCCTGCTTTCGCTTCTCCCTCAATTTCAGTTTCAACGAGCGCATGGTAGCGCTCGGTGTGGGCATCATTAATATGAAAAAAGTCATGCCCGTCACAACAAATAACTTCTCCGAAGGGCTGAAATTTTTCAATTGTTAAAGGCTGAATTTGAAAATTATTCATGATCATGACTTGGCAATTTTTCCCCATAAACGAACACGGCTAATACCACCATCGGGAATCATGTTAATACGAATATGCGAGATTTTTTCATGTTGTAAAATCTCATTCACATATTCATGAATATGATCCATTTGCATCGGTTGAGCTTCAAGTAAATAAGACCAGAACATACTTTGAGGAATTAACTGTGCATCGGTTGGATTTTCAAGGTAAACCGCCTGAATAGAAACCTCAGCAGGGAAGTTCCCTTTAAAGTGAGCCGTATCAATTTCAAGTTTCTCAATTTTTCCGCTTTTACCGAGTGCAAGAATACACCAGTCATAACCCGGTGCTCGGCGGCGTTTGGTTTCCCATCCATCGCCCATATTGACGCCACGGCCTGGGTTAATCAAATTACGTGGATGTCCAAAGTGCGCATCGCTATAGGCAACTACACGGCCACCATTTTCGAGGGCTAATAAATCGAGAGTTTGTTCGCTGTCAGTCACTTGAATATGAACATCACCATAGACACGTAAACGGGCAATACCACCATCTGGGAAAATATTAAGGCGTATATGAGTGAAAAGTGCATCATTATTGACCATGAAAATATGATGCTGGCTTGGGCCGAGTTCAGTATTTCCTAAAAGATTCTCCCATTTTGCCCCTGTAAGGTCACCATTTGGTGCATAGCATGCTTCTAATGATGCAGAAGCTGGATAATTTCCTGTAAAAAAGCTGGTATCGATATCAAGAGCAGTGATTTTTCCACTCACCCCTAGTTTTACAATACACCAGTCATAGCCCGCATGACGCTTACGGCGGGTTTCCCAGCCGTCCATCCATTTGCCGTTATCATCAAATTTATCTTCAACAAAAATGGGTGCTTCAAATTGCAGCATACGCTTTGCTTCTGCAAAGAAATCGTCTGAACACTCAATGACTTGTGCACCAATTCGGGCATCTGCCAAATTAGTTTTAGTATTCAAAATTTCAGGAAGTTCAAAAGCTGGGGCGTGCAATGTTGCCATAGGGGAGTATCCGTATTTCTTGTTAAAAACATGATTTTTCATTTAAAACTGCACTCACACTGAGCGTGCCGAGACGAGTTTTGTACTTAAATATATAAGCATGGTGCATGCCAGTTTTGTGGAAAAGCTAAATAATTTTTGAACGATGGCATGTTTTTAGCATAAGCACCTTATAGGTCAATATCTATAGGAGCGTGTTATGAATGTGGTGATTATTGGTGCGGGAATGGGAGGTCTAACCACAGGCATTGCATTAAAAAAATTTGGTCACCAAGTCCGCATTTTCGAGCAAACTGAAAAAATCCTTCCTGTCGGTGCAGCAATTTCGCTATGGTCAAATGGTGTGAAATGCCTAAATTATCTGGGATTAACCGAGAAAATCGCCAAACTTGGTGGACAAATGGATGACTTGGCCTATGTAGATGGTTTAACTGGCGATGTGATGACACAATTCAGTTTAGTGCCATTAATTGAAGAAGTAGGCCAACGACCTTATCCAGTTGCACGTGCTGATTTACAAAATATGCTCATGGATGAATTTGGCCGAGATCAGATTTATTTAGGCAAAAAAATGGTCCGCCTTGAAGACAAAGCTGATTATGTCGAGGTTCATTTTGCAGATGGCAGTTCAACGCAGGCTGATCTATTAATTGGGGCTGACGGTACCCACTCACTTACACGGACCTATGTGTTGGGCCAACAAGTACAGCGCCGTTATGCGGGATATGTGAACTGGAATGGCCTAGTTGAAATATCTGAAGATTTAGCACCAGCCGAGCAATGGACGACATATGTGGGGGAAGGCAAGCGTGCGTCTCTGATGCCGGTTGCGGATGGTAAGTTTTATTTCTTTTTAGATGTGCCTTTGCCAGCAGGTTTAGACAATAATCGAGATGACTATAAAAAACTTTTAAAACAATATTTTGCTGATTGGTGTTTGCCAGTACAGCAACTCATTGAGCGCTTAGACCCGCAAAAGACCAATCGGGTCGAAATACATGATATTGAACCGTTCACTCAATTTTATAAAGGTCGCGTGGTGATTTTAGGGGATGCTGCACACAGCACGACACCTGATATTGGCCAAGGCGGTTGCCAAGCGATGGAAGACGCAATTTATTTAGCGCGTTCTCTGCAAATTAACACTTTAGGTGTCGAAGATGCTTTGCGACGCTATCAAAACAAGCGTAATGAACGTGCCAATGAATTGGTACTTCGTGCACGCAAACGTTGTGATGTGACCCATATGAAAGATGAAGCTGTTACACAAGCATGGTATGAAGAACTACGCCGTGAACAAGGCGGACATATTATGCAGGGGATTATTAGCAATATTGTGGGTAATCCACTCGATTAAAAACAAAAACAGCAAGGATTCTTCCTTGCTGTTTTTATGCTTCTAAATAAAAATTTTAGAAGTGGTATTTAACCAATGCACTAACGTTATTTTCGTCGGCACCTTTAATACCAAATTTGTTATTCCACACTGAGTGCTCGATACCTAGGTATAAACGTGTATCAGGAGAAATGTGTTTACCTACATTCCATTTCCATTGAGTTGTCCAGTTCAACTCGCTTGCATGGTCATCTTCAGCGGTTGACCAGTCAAGGAAACCATCTACCAAGAAATCTTCAGATCCTAATTTTAATGGAATGCCGTAAACGAATGTCATTTGATAATCGTCGTCAGTTTTCTCATTATTGGCACGGTAGAAGTTTAAATTCGCATATTGGAAATATGGGATATCTAAATCAACTGCGAAACCATAAAGGAAGTTGTCGAAGTTGTTGCCGTTTTGAGAGTTACTCTCCCAAGTGGTACTAATCAACACATCTTTTACTGGGCCATATGCCAGTTTTTTACCAGCTACTTCACCTAAACTTAAACGTGGTGATAACTCAAAATAAGTGCTTTTATAGTCATCTTCGCCACGCATGCGGTCTAAGAAGAAAAATACGTCAGCATATTTAACTTTCGCTGCATATTCCAAAGTAATCGTGGTTTCTTTCTCATCTACAACTTCATAGTTTTCACCATAAAGTCCAGTCACGCTAAAATCTTGCCAAATTGGTTTCGCCTGAACCATGGCCGTTGCAGATAACAAGGCACAAGTCGCCGCAAGTTGCTTTAATTGCATTTAAATGATCTCCCCCCAAATAAAGCACGCTAAGGATACAGGGTCTTAAGCAAAAATGAAGCCAAATTTGATCAACGGTTAAAAAAAAGCCCACCGAAGTGGGGCGCTAAAAATTAAATCTTTAATGAGTATTTCTTGTGTTTATTGTTTGGCTTAAATGTGGTGTACGCGAACTGCGAAATGAGGGTAAATGATTAAATAATAAATTCAACAAGATAGCAAAAATACATGTTGAACTAATACCTGAGTGAAATAATGTTTGTACCCAAACTGGGAAATGGGCATAAAACTCATGGTTAATAATTGGAATCATCCCTGCTGATAAAGCAGTTGCCACAATAATCAAATTTTTCTGATCGTTATAATCTATTTTTGCCAAAGTGCGAATTCCACTCGCTGCAACCGATCCAAACAAGACCAAACCTGCACCACCAAGTACAGGCATTGGAATCGCGGCAATCAAACGACCCATAATAGGGAGTAGGCCCAAAATAATCAGAATCACACCACCTGCTGCGACTACAAAGCGGCTTTTGATGCCTGTAATCGCAACCAGTCCAACATTTTGGGCAAAAGCACTTTGCATGAATGAACCAAAGATAGGCGCAAAAGCACTCGAAAACATATCTGCACGAACGCCATTGGCGATTCGTTTCGAATTGACTTCAGTTCCTACAATATCTCCGACAGCAATAATATCAGCTGTGGTTTCCGTCATAATCACTAAGGTCACAATCAACATCGATAAAATTGCACTGAGCTCGAAAGTTGGTAAACCAAATGCAAATAAGTGTGGAAATTGCAGCCATTCGCCTGAACTCACCTGACTAAAATCACCAAAACCCATGAAGTAGGCAAGGGTAGTACCAACAACAATAGCCAACAAAATTGATAAACGACGAATGCTTGCTTGCGGCAGCATATTTAAAACAATCACAATGCCTAAGGTCAGCAGGGCCAAAGAAATATTTTCTACGCTACCCCAGTCAGGCGCTTTGTTGTTACCACCCATCATCCAGCGAATTGCAACAGGTAGCAAAGACAATCCAATAATCGTAATGACGCATCCAGTCACAACGGGTGGGAAAAACCGAATAATTTTTGAGAAGTAAGGCGCAAGGCATAGTCCAATCAGAGATGCAGCAATGACCGCGCCGTAGACAGCAGGCAAACCACCGCCTGTGGTGATAATGGCAACCATGGTGGCTACACCTGCAAAAGACACACCCTGTACCAGAGGTAATTTTGCGCCTAAATATTTGGTTCCGATTGTTTGGATTAGGGTTGCCAATCCACCTACAAATAGAGCTGCTGCAATGAGCATTCCGATTTGTGCTGAGCTTAAGCCAGCTGCCGTTCCAATAATCAAGGGCGGGGCTACAATGCCACCATACATGGTCAGCACATGCTGTAAGCCGTAAGCAAAACTTTTGGAAATTCCTAAATATTCATGCTCTGGAGAAATCGCATTTTTTTGCTGATGGGTCATATTTTTCTCCTATTTATATTTGAATTAACTACCGCGATAAGTGGAGTAAGCAAATGGGCTGATCAGTAATGGAATGTGATAATGCTGATTGACGTCGTCTATAAAAAATTGGATACAAACACGTGGGAAAAAAGTTTTGACTTGTTGTGATGAAAAATAAGGTGCAATTTCAAATTCAAGTTGATAAGCGCCTTCACCTAAGTCTTTTATTCCAAAATTACTCACTCGACCGTCTTGATTGGTAATTGCAGTCGCTATCAGCTCATGAGTTTCTGCATGAAACAACTTCACTTCTACCTGTGCAGCTGGTTTACCTAAATTCGTATCTAAAATATGAGTGCTGATCATGCTTGTATTTCCTGAGATAGGCGTAATAGAGCAATCGCTGCGAGTTGCCCATGTACAATTGTTTTTTCAATAGCCAAGTCATTTTGTAGACGTTCATGTAGTTTTTTTAAAATTTCATCGCTACTGAGGCCTGCCGCTTTAATTAAAAAAATAAAGCCAAACTTTTGTTCATAATCAAGGTTGCCTTGTAGCAGAGCTTGTTGTGTTTGTTCATCTAAAGAAATGCCAGCTTGTTCTTTAGATGAAAAATCTTGCTCTTTTGCATTGAGTTGTTTTTTAGCTTGGCGTTCACCAATTTTTGGATGGGTTGCTAAAGCAGTTTCAATGTCTTGCCATGACCACATTTGACTTAAATTTTCTGCATATTCCAAAAGAGATGCTTTTGTTGAATAGGGGCGTTCTGAAATAATTTTTTCGGCCCATGCAGGAATATGGACGCAGTTGTTTAACAGAGTCTTGAGTTGTTCTGGTGAGGCTTGATTAAACTCGACTAAAAACACTGTTATTCCTAAACTCGTTAATGTGATATAGAGTTTTAGCAATAACAGTGCCAAGAGTGATTTGTAATTCGCTGATGAATTTGGAAAATTAAAAATCAATTATTGAGTTATGTGATTTTTATACCAATGCTGCGCAATATCCTGTCGACGACATATCCAAACAAGATCATGCATTTGAATATAGTCGAGGAACCTTTGTAGCGCTTTAAAACGGCCTGGTCGCCCTAAAATACGGCAATGCATTCCAATTGACATCATTTTTGGTGCAGTTTCTCCTTCTGCATACAACACATCAAAACTATCTTTTAAATATTGAAAAAACTGTTCTGAGCTATTAAATCCACCCGGCGAGCAGAACTTCATGTCGTTACATTCCAAAGTATAAGGAATAATGAGGTGAGGGCGTGATGCACCAGCTGTATCGGTGAGAGTCGTCCAAAAGGGCAGGTCATCGCCATAATAATCAGAGTCATATTGAATTTGCGGAAATTCTGCAAGTAACTGACGTGTATTCGGGCTGTCACGTCCGGTGTACCAACCTGTCACTTTATTTCCAAACAAGTTTTCTAAAACAGATAAAGCCTGTTCGATATGCTGCTTTTCAACTTCCCTATCGGTATCTTGATAGTGAAGCCAACGGTAACCATGAGAAACCACATCATAATCAGCTTCCTTAATCGCCTCCACAATATAAGGATTGCGGGCAAGCGCCATAGCTACTCCGAAAATGGTCATTGGAAGTTTGCGCTTTTGGAACTCATTATGAATGCGCCAAAAACCAGCACGTGAACCATATTCGTACATAGAGTCCATCGACATATGTTTCGCCGGGTAACTTGCTGCACCAATAATCTCCGATAAAAACTGTTCTGAGCCATCGTCGCCGTGCTCAATATGTTTTTCGCCACCTTCTTCATAATTAAGCACAAATTGCACTGCAACCTTGGCATTGTTAGGCCATTTAACCTGTGGAGGTTGCCCGTGATAACCGATCAAATCACGTGAATAAGGAGACTTTTGAATTTGCTCAATGAGCTCGGCTCCAGATAAATAAGATTTGGACACGATTGCTCTCCTTTTGTTCAATTTTTCATAAAAATTTAAAAAATCAGCTTGCATATTTTTATAGATGGACTGATATTGAAGATATGAAGATCTTCAAAATAAATTAAAAGCAGTACGTTTAAGTCAGGAGATAACAAACCATTACACCATCAAAATGTACAATTGAAGTCGGTTCATGCATGCTTAAAACATGCCAACATAAAAAAGTTTTGCATAGAAAAGATCCACAGTAAGAAAGAGAGGATGGTATTTATGAATATTGAAATCCGCACAGATAAAAACATCCATAACAGTGAACGTTTAATTACTTATGTACGTGCAGAACTTACTCAAGAATTCCAACGTCATAGCGAACGTATTACGCATTTCTCGGTTCATTTTAGTGATGAAAATGGGGACAAAGGTGGTGACAAAGATATCCACTGTATGATTGAAGCACGTCCTTCAGGTTTAAAACCGGTTGCAGTGCACCATAAAGCAGGAAATATTGATGCCTCAATTCATGGTGCGATTGAAAAATTAAAACGTAGCCTTGAACATACTTTTGAGAAAAAAGAACACCCGAGAGGTGGACAACCAGAATTCATTGATGATGAAGTCTAATTGAAAACGCTAAAAAGCCCTTCGGGGCTTTTTTTATATTTGATGAAAATAAAACTATTCACAACATTAGGTTTGCAATGCGATGCAATCAACCTCTAAAATCTTCATATGAGATTAGGCATAATAGCCCTAATATATTTTTGAGAGATGGTCATGTTAACCACCCAGCAGCAAGCTTTAATTAAAGCCATAGAAGAATTAGAACTCGCGCAAGTGCAAAAATTACTTGCTGACGGGCTTGATCCGAACTTTATTGATCCGGAACAAGGACCACCTGTATCAATCATTTGTGACGGAATTTTCAAATGGTGGGAAGATGTATCAGAAGCCTATGAAGCGGGTACACCTTTATCAAAAGAAGAAAAGCAACAAAGATTACAAGTTTACCTCGATATTCTTGAAGCTTTAATTCAAGCCAAAGCCAACGTACACCTTTGGGATGCAGAAGAGTTTTATGGCCCTTTATGGGATGCAGCAAGCTCGGCATGTGCTCCAGCCGTTCAACGTTTACTCGATGAAAAAGTTGACCCAAACACACGTGATGAAGAGGGTCTCACTATTTTATCTTCAATCAGTCAGTTGTTCTTTGATTGTGACTTTGATGAAATAGACTGGTCAGAAGCGCTTCAAGAAGAGCGTGAAACACTCGAGTTATTGCGCCAACATGGGGCAAAAATGTCAAAAGAACTAACTACTTGATTGGATAATAGAATGAGAACATTTCAAATTTTAACTTTTGCTCTGACCACTGTTGCTGCAGGAAGTGCTTTTGCCGCAGAGTTCTCGTTTGACCGTCCAGGTGCTGGAATGGGAACGGGAATTACTCCTGTAGGTAATTTAGCGTGGGAGCAAGGTTTACCAAGCGTAACCTATACTGAGTCGACTGTTGACGGTGTTAAAGAAAAGACCGTAACCTTAAATCAGGATATGTTATTCCGTACAGGTTTAGCGCGTGATTTAGAATTACAATTAGGATGGCAAGGTCCAGCATGGACCCAAACTAAACGTGCTGGCAAAAAAAATGATACTTCAGGTTTTGGTGATGTAAGTATTGGTTTAAAAAAAGCTATTGATTTAAAAGACGATAGATTGTCTATGGCAGTGTTGGCAGAAGCTATCATTGCAACGGGAAATGATAAATTTACAGCCCATGACGACATTTATAGTCTTAGCTCTGCGGTAGCTTACCAATATAGTGATTTAGTGGGCACCTCAATTACCATGCGCTACGAAGTGCAGAATAGTGATTGGGCAGTGACAGCAGTACCGACGATTGACTATAAAATCGCAGGTAAGCTATCAGGTTATTCTGAGTTCATTTACCGTAAAGCTGAAAGCCAAGACTATGAGTATGGTTTAGGTACAGGTTTAGTCTACGCCGTAAATAATCGTACACAACTCGATGCAAGTATCGGGGTTGATTTGAATGGTCAAGACAAGAGCTACAACGGTGGCTTAGGCGTGGCGTTCTTGTTCTAAATAAAGCAATTTAAATTTATGTTAATGAAAAAGCTTATTCATCAGGGAATTCTTTATTTTCTAGCAGTTGCTGTTTGTGTGTTTAGCCAGTTGGTTTCTGCGCAAGATAAGCTACTTTCACCCGAACAAGCTTTTTCATTTTCGGTTGAATCTTCTGAGCCGCATACTGCGAGTTTGTCTTGGCAGATTCAGCCAAATTACTATCTTTATCAGCATAAATTTTCCGTACAACAAGGTACTCAACCTTTAGCTTTAAAGTTACCGAAAGCGATTGCCCAATATGATGAAAATTATGGGCAAAGTCAGGTTTATTACCATCAAGTTAATTTCCAAATTAAGACTAAGCCATCAGAGCACTATAGTGTGACTTGGCAGGGCTGTGCCAAAGACCGTATTTGTTATCCACCACAAACTATTGAGTTTCAAACTGATGCAGATGGCCTAGTTGGTGTACAAAACCAAGCAGGAACAGCCCCAAAACGATTGCTAGATTTAGCAAATACACAATCTGACACTTCCAAGGGTTCAGAATCTGTAGAAAAAGAGCAAAATACAGAGACAGCAGTTACTACAACCACACCACAAATTGCGCAAGATCAGATCTGGTCTGCTAAGTTAATTGAGAACTCGCTGTGGTATGGCGTTTTATTATTTTTAGGTTTAGGCATGTTGCTCGCATTTACACCATGCTCTTTACCGATGTTGCCCATTTTAACTTCACTCATCATTCGGGATCATAAAGGTCTAAAAGCTTGGACCATTGCACTTACTTTTGTGTGTAGCATGGCATTGGTTTACGCAGGCTTAGGTTTAATTGCCTCTTCGGCAGGTTTAAATTTCCAGCGCTGGTTACAACAGCCAGCAACCTTAATTGCTTTTAGTTTGCTGTTTATTGTCTTTGCTCTGAATTTATTCGGTCTGTTTGAGCTTCGTTTACCACAAACATGGTTAAACCGACTTGATCGTATTCAGTCGATGCAACAAGGTGGCACTTTAGTAGGTGCTGGAGTCATGGGTGTGGTTTCTGCACTCTTGGTGGGTCCTTGTATGACCGCACCCCTCGCTGGAACTTTATTATTTATTTCTCAAACACAAAACCAGTGGCAAGGGGCTTTGCTTTTATTCTGTCTAGGTTTTGGAATGGGAATTCCGCTATTACTGGCAAGTATTTTAGGGGCGAAATTTCTGCCTAAAGCTGGTGACTGGATGCATCAGATTAAAGTTATTTTTGCTTTTCTGATGTTAGGTTTAAGTCTTTATTTTATTCGTCTTTTATTGCCAGATTGGGGCATGCAAGTTCTTAGTCTCGTATTAGGTCTCGCTTTTATAATTTATGCGCTTTATCAGTTTTTCTGGAAAAAAGGGCAGCTCCAATGGCTCTACGCGATTTTATTATTAATCGTTACACCTTTTGTAGCCTATAACCAATACCAACACATTCAAAATCGAACTTTGCAAAGTTCTAATCATATGGCCGAATGGCATATTGCAACTACAGCAGTGGACTTTGAGAAAATTTTAGCAGCAGCGCCTACAGATCGAGCTATTGTCGTTGATGTCTATGCAGACTGGTGTGTTGCCTGCCAACCGATTGAGCATCGTATTTTAAAAGCACCTGAGGTTCAGTCCGCTCTTGCATCTTATTATTTAATTAAGCTTGATTTGAGTCATTATGACCAGTCACATGAAGCGCTACTCAAAAAATGGAATATTTTAGGTCCACCGACCTATCTATTTTTAAGCCCAGAGCAAAAAGAAATTCGTGCATTGCGTTTAACTGGTGCTTTTAATCAGCAAGAACTTTTGCAACAACTTGCGAGTTTGGCAAAACTAAAAGATTCATAAGGTATTCATCGTTTCAATCTGATGAAATGTACGTACTTGATTGCGTCCTGAAGCTTTTACTGCGTAGAGTGCTTGATCAGCTTGTCGAATAACAAGATAAGGATCTTCTGCAAAAGCTGAACTGCTGATTCCAAAACTTGCACTAATATGAATAGGATTGTTTTGAGCGCTACAAACGGGTAGTTCTTGCAAAGCAAGACGACAACGCTCAGCAATTTTCTCTGCTTGAATAATATCGGTGTGAGGGAGTAATAAAATAAACTCCTCTCCACCAAAACGTCCAATAATATCCTCGTTACGCAAGTTCTCAGAAAGACATTGAGCGATTTCAATTAAGACTTGATCACCTTGGTGATGCCCGTATATATCATTAATTTTTTTAAAATGATCGATATCGAGAAGTACTACTGCGTAATCAAATTGCTGTTGGTGTAGCGACTCTAAATGCGTGTTTAAACTACGTCTATTTAATACATTGGTTAAGGGGTCAAGTTGGCTTAGGCGTTGAATATAAGTTTCACGTTGCCGCCATTGAGTGAGCAATATTTCAAATAAAATAAAGCAAGCCAATAAGATGGGCATAATAAAAAAAGCCATGCTCCCTAACCAAAAGGGGTTAGTTTGAGCATGTTCCATAGCCTTAAAATTAAATAGAGGGGCATAAGGCACAGTACCGCTCATACTTAAATATGTACATACCGTTAAAATAATCGTCGCAGGTACAAGGGCGCTATAAACAATTTTACGGTCAAATAACACCAGACCGACACCAATCGTGCCCACATAGCCGACCATAGTGGCTGGGCTAATACTGCCAATTAAATATCCATCATGGCATAGCATGAGTGCAAAGAACTGCACACTAATGAAAGGAATGACTCTTTGAGCCCACTCAACATTTTTGTATCGATAGCAGGGGATAATCAAAAGGCCCAATAAAAATAAGGTCAATAAATTAAGCCAGATTTGTGACTCAACTAAAGGTAGATTTGCCCATTGCCAGACGCTTGGCGTAATTAAAATATAACCTTTCCATAAGATCCAACTAAAGTTCATGGCGCAGGCAAGTGTGAGCATCAGTGCGCTTTTTTGTAGTGGTGTCCAGTTGATGATGTGATTGTTATGGATGAAATCGATTATCACCTGTTTTGTTCTATGTATGGGATAAGTGATTAAACGATTTTTCATAGTACGTAAGGGCTCCTAAATTTAGATGCCTCTTTGTTAGACCATTCTAATATTGGATTGTTTAAATTAATTTATATTTTAAACATAGCATGATTTTCATTTTATACATGATGCCTTTTATAAGGAAAATGATGTGAAAAGTTTTTAGAGCTATTCACATCATTCATAAGTAAATTAAGTTTTATCAAGCTCATGGGCAAATTCAGCAATATCTGCCAATGCTTGTTTTGCTTCATCAAACCATGCATTAAACATCTGAAAGTTATGCCACATGCCTGTATAAAGTTTGAATTGAACTTTAACGCCAGCCTCTTCAGCTTTTTCTCTAAAACGCTTGGCATCATCTAATAAGATTTCTTTAGATCCTACTTGAACCAAAGTTGGCGGTAGGCCATGCAAGTCATCGAAAATAGGCGAAACGCGTGGATCATCAGCTGCAATATGATTGCCTATATAGTACTGAGTTCCTGTTTGTAGGGCTTCAATAGATAATAATGCATCATGTTTTTTATTAAATCTGAGAGACTCACTCGTGAGCGTTAAATCCAAAAATGGAGATAACAAAATCAGGCCACTCGGCATAAGCTCAGGTTGTTCTTTTAAGCGTAAGCAAAGTGCTAGTGCTAAATTTGCTCCGCATGAATCACCCGATAAAATAATATCTTTAGGCTGAACGCCTTGTACCAATAAAGATTGATAGATGTCATATAGTGCTTCAGTCGCCTCAGGGTAGGGATGTTCAGGCGCAAGCGGATAATCCACATGAATAATCTGCATTTGGGTGCGGGCAGCTAAATCGGTCATAAAAGCATGGTGAGTTTTGACACTCCCAAGGAAAAAAGCACCACCGTGAATATGAAAAATCAGTTGAGTTGCAGAATCTTGCGGTTTGATTTCTTCACCTTTAATGCCTGCTAACCGA
Source organism: Acinetobacter sp. WU_MDCI_Abxe161 (assembly GCF_025514355.1). NCBI lineage: Bacteria > Pseudomonadati > Pseudomonadota > Gammaproteobacteria > Moraxellales > Moraxellaceae > Acinetobacter > Acinetobacter sp. WU_MDCI_Abxe161. The sequence goes on along the minus strand of NZ_JAHPTU010000006.1, from coordinate 120,118 downwards.
ATTGGGCGCACAGAAACATTTTTTTGTCGTGGAAAAGCACGACACATCTGATCTAGAACGGGACGTAAAGCAGTAGCCGGCAAATTTAGCTGGCTTGGCTTGCGAATTGTTGTTTTAAGAAAAGTTTCTGTAAAGTAATATTTCCAAACATTTGATATATTCATATAGCATCCATTTTTATGCTAGTTTCTTGTTTTCTTGTAAATTTTATTTTGCAAGATTACAAGGTTACACGAAACAGTCACATTCAAAAATTGCAATATCTTTGCGACTTCTGAATACTGAAAATCTTGAAAGACCCAAGGATATTACAAAAATGAAAAAGATTGCTTTAGCTTTAGGACTCATTGGTATGGCTGCATTTGCCAATGCAGCTGATTCACTCAATGGAACGGTATGGAAAACGATTGATGATCAGACCAACAAGCCAAAAGCCGTAGTGAAATTTACGGAACAGAAGGACGGAACCTTAACTGCAACCATTCAAAACATTTTGACACCGGGCGAAGAAAACGCTTGTACAAAATGTGAAGGTCCGTATAAAAACAAACCACTTAAAGGTGTCACCATTGTACATAATTTAAAAAATGTAGGTGGTAACAGTTATGAAAACGGTACGATTTTAGACCCAAAATCTGGTAAAACTTACAAATTGAAAGGTGAGTTAACCGATGGCGGTAAAAAGCTTAAACTGCGTGGTTATATTGGCGTTTCTGCACTTGGTCGTAACCAAACATGGATTCGCGCGAACTAAAAGTTTTAATAAAAAAACGAGCCGTATGGCTCGTTTTTTTATGCTTGGATATTTTGATAAGTGGTTTCATCGAAACCTACAATGAAACCTTGAGCGGTTTGTAAAACAGGTCTTTTAATCAAACTTGGTTGAGCAATGAGTGCTTCAATAAGGTGATCTTCATTGCTTAAAGCACGATTTTGTTCTTCTTCTGAAAGCTTACGCCAAGTCGTGCCTTTTTTGTTGAGAACAGTATCTTGTCCAATTTCTTTTAACCAGATTTTTAGAGTATCTGCATCAATGCCTTGTTTTTTATAATCATGAAAATCGTAGCTAAGCCCTTTGGCTTGCAAAGCATCAAAAGCTTTTTTCATTGAGTTACAGTTTTTAATTCCATAAATTTTTAACATTTTATCGGACCATGTCAAAAAGAGAGAGCACACAGCCTAACCCAAAAAGCTTTTAAGCACTACTTTATACCGATACTTTTAAAACAAATGAAAATTAATGATTAATTGAAAGAGAAATGTCATGTTATTGTCATAAGACAAGGCAATAATGAGGTTAATAAGAAGAAGTTAAAACTAAAAGAACTTAGCGCAAAAAATAAGAGACTAAAAAAGAGAAAACCCGCATTTAATCATCCTGATCATGCGGGTCTCATTTCAACGTCCATTGTCACATCCTTGCAAATAAACTTATCATAAGTTTATTTTATCTTCCTACGGCGTCCTATCCTTTTGCGTCATCCTGACTGCTTCCCTGTGCCGTGGGGCTATAATGCCGTTAAAGCTGTGTAAGAAAAATACTCAAAAACGACATATGCTGTAAGCGAAAACGACAATGCAAGTGAACAGTTGTTCACTTATTCTTGAATTTTGTAGTCGATAATGACAGGTGCGTGGTCACTAAACCATTGATCTTTATAAACCCAAGCATTAATTGTGCGGGCTTTCCAGTCTGGTGAGCAAGCATGATAGTCAATACGCCACCCTACATTTTTTGCACGGGCTTGACCGCGATTTGACCACCATGAATAAAGTTCTGCTTCTGCGCGAACCACACGGAAGGTATCGACATAACCCAGTTCGTCATAAATATGATCAAGCCATGCACGTTCATGTGGTAAACAGCCAGATGATTTTTGATTACCTGACCAGTTTTTAATATCTATTCGTTTATGAACAATGTTGTAGTCACCGCAAATGATGACTGACTTATTTTCATCACGCCATTGTTTCAAGATTTTTGCGTATTCACCTAAAAATAAATCTTTACGTGCTTGCGCTTCTTCACCACTTGAGCCTGAAGGTAAGTATAATGATGCAATATGTACCGGATGTGACAAACCTAAATCGAATTCCGCAGAAATAAAGCGGCCTTGACTGTCAGCTAGCTCAAACCCTAAACCATCTTTAACAGAGACGAAGGGTAAGCGGCTATATATCGCAGTCCCTGCGTAGCCTGCACGCTCTGCTGGAAAGAGATGGGTATGCCATCCTTCGGGTCTAAACTTTTCAGTCCATTGTTCATGGGTAATGCGGCTTTCCTGCATGCATACGACATCGGCATCTGATTGTTCTAACCATTCAAGTAAGCCTTTCGTTACTGAAGAACGTAAGCCATTTACGTTAATGGAAACGACTCGAAGAATTTTTACATCACTTGGATACTGATCCTTTGGTATCATGCGAAAATTTAACCTCAATTGTGAATTTGGAGCACCTCATGACAACGCCTGTGTCATTTCACCCGCAAGCATTTATCGAACTCGCATTATCACGCGGTGTGCTTAAATTTGGTGAGTTTACTTTAAAATCGGGGCGTGTGAGTCCTTATTTTTTTAATGCGGGCCTACTCAATGATGGTGAAGCTTTATCTCTTTTAGCGCAAGGCTATGCCGATAAATTAACACAATGCCAAAATGTTGATGTGATTTTTGGACCAGCTTATAAAGGTATTCCTTTTGTAGCAGCGACTGCTGTTGCTTTGTCGCAAGTGCATAACAAAAGTGTTCCATGGGGCTTTAACCGTAAAGAAGCAAAAGATCATGGCGAAGGCGGTGTTTTAGTTGGTGCTGCGGTTGAAGGTAAAAAAGTCTGGATTATTGATGACGTGATTACCGCAGGTACAGCAATTCGTGAAGTTGTAACGATTTTGAAAAACGCTGGCGCAACTATTGCGGGTGTTTTGGTGGCATTAGATCGTCAAGAACGTGGTCAAGGTGAGCTTTCAGCAATTCAAGAAGTTCAAAAAGAATTAGAAATTCCTGTGCACGCCCTAATTACCATGAAAGATTTAATGGATTATTTAGAGGCGAAAGGCGAAAAAGAAGCTTTAGCTAATATGCAAGCGTATCGTGAAAAATACGGTATCTAAAAATAAAAAGGCATACCTCTAAATAGGGTATGCCTTTTTAATATTTACTTAAAACTGATAATTCAAACGCAATAGCACATTACGTGGTGTGCCTGGCATGCTATCTGAGCGCCAGTACTCTTTATTGGTTAGATTATTCACCGCAAGTGTGACGTTCCATGGGTTAGCACTATAACCAATCGCCGCATCGACACGGTTAAAACCTTCCATTTTTACTTGATTATTAAGATTTGGATAATAAGAGCCCACATAGGTCACACCCACTTCGGTATACCACTGCTCGGTTGGTAAATAGCGAACAAATAAATTACCCGTGTTTTTAGATGTGTTGGCTAAATAATTGCCTTCTTGTTCAGGTTTTTGTTTGTCTTCTTTTACCTTAGCATCTGTATAGCCATAACCACCACGGACAAAGACATTATCAAGTACACGGCCAATAAAACTAAATTCAAGACCACGGGATTGATGCTGACCAGCAGTTGCCCATACTTCCGGTTCTTCATTAGGTTTTGGTTTATAGCGGATATTATTTTTACGAATATCAAAGACAGAAAGTTGAGTATTTAAACGATTATCTAACCATTCACTTTTTACCCCAACTTCGTATTGCTCGTTATATTGAGGTTCTTTATCCATTTTTGTGACATCGGTGCTTCCAGTGACTTGGTTGACACCCATTTGTCCGCCAAATGGTGCAAAGCTCTTAGAATAAGACGTGTAAAAGCTATGTTCAGGAAGCGGTTGCCATACCAAACCAACATTTGGGCTAAAGCTACCATCTTTTACGTTACGGTGTTCATTCGTTAACTTGTTGGTGGTTGAAAAATCGAAGTAGTCGTAGCGGACGCCCATCATCAGTTTAAGTTGGTCATTTAGACCAATTAAGTCCTGAATAAATATGCCGTAAGTTGTGCCTTCATTATAGTTATGCTGACTAATTTTTAATGGGCCATTGCCACGGCTGTACTCTCGTTCACCAGTGATTGGATTAACGTAACCATAAATGGCTGACCCATTTTGAGTTTTATTGGCTAGACGTGGTTCTCGTTGTTCATAAGTCCAGTCTGTACCCAACATAATTTGGTGTTCAAGCTGGCCTGTTTTGAACTTGCCCTTAATATCAAATGTATTGGTGGTGGTCTTATTGCTGGTTTGTTGCCAGTAATAAATTTGGTCGATGTAACCTTTCTTTGTACAAGTCTCATTCTTTGAGCTTTTTCCATCTAACCCACAATAAGTTCCAAAATAAAAGTGGTCAAAGTTCTGTTCTGCTTGTCGGTAACTTGCTGCCCAGTGGAAGTTCCAATCAGGCGCATATTGATAATTCACATCGGTACGGACCACTTGCAAAATATCATCAACATAATCGCCGTCTTGGGCAAATCCTGTTTTGATTGAAGTTCCCGCAGGCAGAATGTCATGTGATGGTCCGCGATCAGGTACACGCCCTAATTTGTCATAAGTATATTGCGTGGTCCAAGTGAGTGTTCCATCGTCATTTTTATAAGTGAAACTTGGTGAAAACATTTCAATCTTATTTTCAATACCAGAGCGGAAGCTGCCTGTCTCGCCATATTCTCCCGTTAAACGGACTGCTAAATTGTCATTAATGATTTGGTTGATGTCAGCGGTTGTTCCGTAGTTATCATATGAACCCGCATATGCGCCAACTGAACTTTTAGAGTCAAAATTGGCGAACTTACTCACCATATTCACAACCCCACCACCAGCGCTACGACCATATAAAACAGAAGCGGGGCCTTTTAAAATTTCTATACGCTCGATATTGGCTGTACTACGGCGTACTTGTCCGCTTTCACGTATACCATCACGGTAAATATCGCCTGTATCAGCACCAAAACCACGAATCGTGATGCCATCACCGCGCATATCGTAACTGGTTGATACCCCTGGCGTACCTTGCAGCATCACACTTAAATCATTCGATCCATAAATTTTATATTTCTGCACATCAATGGTATCAACGGTTTGAGGAATATCTTTTTTGTCTAAACCATTACGTGTGACATTGGCCTTGTCATAATCGATATAACTTTTAATCGGGTCGAGCTCACTCATGGCTTCAATTTTTATGGTGGGCATGGTAGCTGCCACTTTTGATGAGTCAGTTACATCTTCTGCATAGGCCCCTTGAATATTCAAGATCATTAAACTGAGTAAGCTGAGCGGGAATGAACCCTTAATTTGGGGAGATGATAAAGAAATTCTTAACATAAAAATAAAATCAATTAACAAAAATAAAAGTATAAATGATAATTATAATCATTTAATTGTTTAGAATAAAAGAAATATTGCCTTAAAAAATGACATATTTATTGTTTAGTAACTGATTTTTAGAAAGATGATTGGGGAATTAAACGGATAATATGAGTTAACTCATTAGTTTTTCTTGTTAATTGATTTTTGAAAGGGGAGCTTTTACCGATTAAAGCTCCCCTTAGAATTACGCATTATTTTTGAGAACATCTAAAATATCCATTTCTGGATCATAATTTTCATTAATCGTTTTACAAATTGCTTGTCCAACAATCACATGCGTGCCATTAAAGGTCATGGTTGGCGCTCCATATAATTCCCAGCCATGATTCAGTGCTTTAGTCACTCGTGCACAAAAAGCAGAGTCATCAGGGCCAGTTAAATAGCGATAAAGTTTCATGTTTAGCCTTTAAATATAATGTTTTATGGTCATAGTTTAACTGAATTTACTTAAATTCCAGATCAAGAAATAACAGATAATGTTTTACTGAAATTAAGAAAAACCAGTGAAAAATCTCAGTTATACTCATGCTAATTTAAATTTTAAGAAGAGCTTGAGCATGCGTGTACTTGTCGTCATGGATCCGATTGAAACCGTAAACCTTAAAAAGGATTCAACCATGGCAATGTTGTGGGCGGCGAGCCGTCGTGGACATGAATTAGGTTATGCATTACAGCAAGATTTATATATTGATCAGGGTAAGGCGTACGGCCTAATCTCACCGTTAAAAGTTTTTGAAGACTACAATCATTACTATGAGCTAGGCGAAAAGAAAAAAGAATCTATCGCAGCTTATGATGTTGTGCTCATGCGTAAAGATCCACCGTTTGACATGAATTTTGTCTATACAACTTATGTGCTTGAGCAAGCTGAGCGCGAAGGTTCATGGATTATTAATAAGCCTCAGTCACTGCGTGATTGCAACGAAAAATTGTTTGCAACGCAATTTCCAGAACTACAAGTACCTACACTTGTGACATCGCAACAAAGTTTAATCCGTGAATTTATTAAAGAACATGGTGATGTCATTGTTAAGCCACTTGATGGTATGGGTGGTATGGGTATTTTCCGTTTATACCAAGACGGTGTAAATATTGGTTCTACCTTGGAAATGCTGACAGAGCTAGGTACACGCCCAATTATGGCACAGCGTTATATTCCTGAAATTGTAGAAGGGGATAAGCGTATTTTAATGGTAAACGGTGAGCCTATTCCTTACTGTTTGGCTCGTATTCCACAAAATGGTGAAGTACGTGGTAACTTGGCAGCAGGCGGTTTAGGCCAAGCGCGTCCGCTTACTGAAAACGATAAACTGATTGCAGCTAAAATTGGTCCTTTCTTACGCGAAAAAGGTTTGGTTTTTGTTGGTTTAGATGTAATTGGTAATTATGTCACTGAAATTAATGTTACTAGCCCAACCTGTATTCGTGAAATTGATGCTCAATTTGGTACATCAATTGCAGACAATTTATTTGATGTATTAGAAGCTGGTCGTTCAGCTTAACTCGTTATTTCAGGTGGTTTTCCATGGTATTTATGGGAAATCACCTGAAAATATATAAATTAATAAAATAACAATACTAAATACACCACAGCTTTGTAGGCATATTTTCAAAAAAGCACATCTTTCTGTTATAAACGAGTGAAATTCGCTTTTCGTTAATGAAGCTTTAGGATTAAAATAAACGGCTACAAAAATAGATGACAATTTCCATTGTTTTTTGAGTTGAAGAATTAGACCGTGACCGATTCACAGCAAAGCAAACCCAAACATGTCATGATGATGGCTGCCGGTACAGGTGGACATGTTTTTCCAGCCCTCGCCGTAGCCAAACAACTTCAACAACAAGGTTGTCAGGTTTCATGGTTAGCCACGCCAACTGGTATGGAAAATCGGTTGTTAAAGGATCAAAATATTCCAATATATCAAATTGATATCCAAGGGGTTCGTGGCAATGGATTAGTCCGTAAAATTGCTGCACCTTTTAAAATTTTAAAAGCCACTTTGAGCGCAATGCGCTATATGAAACAGCTTAAAGTTGATGCAGTTGCAGGCTTTGGCGGTTATGTGGCGGGGCCGGGTGGTTTAGCCGCACGTTTGTTAGGTATCCCTGTACTTATTCATGAGCAAAATGCAGTTGCAGGTTTTACCAATGCGCAGTTATCTCGCGTTGCTAAAGTGGTGTGCGAAGCATTTCCAAATACCTTTCCTGCTGGTGGAAAAGTCGTAACCACAGGAAACCCTGTGCGTCGTGAAATCACGGATATTTTAAGCCCAAAGTGGCGCTATGATGAGCGTGAGCAAGCGGGTAAACCTCTAAATATTCTAATTGTTGGCGGTTCTTTAGGTGCTAAAGCACTCAACGAACGCTTACCTCCAGCATTAAAACAATTACAAGTTCCACTCAATATTTTTCACCAGTGTGGCCAGCAACAAGTTGAGGCAACTCAAGCACTCTATGCTGATGCACCAGCTCATTTAACTGTTCAAGTTTTGCCTTTTATTGAAGATATGGCAAAGGCTTATAGTGAGGCGGATTTAATTATTTGCCGAGCTGGAGCACTCACGGTAACAGAAGTTGCAACAGCAGGTGTGGCCGCAGTTTTTGTACCACTTCCTATAGCAGTTGATGACCACCAAACTGCAAATGCCAAATTTCTGGCTGATGTCGGCGCTGCGAAAATTTGCCAGCAATCGACTATGACACCAGATGTTTTAAATGAATTGTTCACTTCGCTGATGAACCGCCAATTACTTACCGAAATGGCAGTGAAAGCGCGTCAACATGCCCAACCAAATGCGACTCAGCATGTGGTTGATCTTATCCAAAAAATGTAATCGGATTTACTATGTCTCCATCAACAGCTGCGAACCAAGCAAAAAAACTGATTAAAGTGCCTGAAATGCGCCGTATCAAACACATTCATTTTGTGGGGATCGGTGGCGCTGGGATGTGTGGCATTGCAGAGGTTTTGGGTAACCAAGGCTATAAAATTTCCGGTTCAGACATTAAAGCGTCTAAAACTACAGAACAATTAGAGAATAATGGCATCAAGGTTTATATTGGCCATCAACCGGAAAATATTAAAAATGCCAATGTGCTTGTAGTTTCTACAGCAATTGATCCGGAAAATCCGGAAATTAAAGCTGCGATTGAACAGCGTATTCCAATTGTACGTCGTGCAGAGATGCTAGGCGAACTGATGCGTTATCGTCATGGTATTGCTGTAGCAGGTACACATGGTAAAACCACAACTACAAGTCTTTTGACGACGATGTTGGCTGAAGAAAACCTCGACCCAACTTACGTTATTGGTGGTTTACTTAACAGTACAGGCGTAAATGCAGCGTTAGGTGAAAGCCGTTTCATCGTAGCTGAAGCTGATGAATCAGACGCATCTTTCCTTTATTTGCAACCAATGGCAGCGATTGTAACGAACATTGATGCTGACCATATGGATACCTATGAAGGTAGCTTTGATAAATTAAAAGATACATTTGTACAGTTCCTTCATAACTTACCATTTTATGGTTTAGCCGTAGTGTGTGGTGATGACGCCAATATTCGTGAGATTTTGCCGCGTGTAGGCCGTCCGGTTATTACTTATGGTTTTAATGAAGATAACGACATTCGTGCAATTGATATTGAACAAGATGGTATGCGCTCGCACTTTACTGTGTTGCGTAAAGGCCGTGAACCATTACGTCTAACGATTAATCAACCGGGTTTGCATAATATTTTAAATGCCTTGGCAGCAATTGGTGTTGCAACAGATGAAGGTGTTTCTGATGATGCAATTAGCCGTGCATTAGAAGGATTTAGTGGTGTAGGTCGCCGCTTCCAAGTGCAAGGTGAGTTTGAACTTGCTGATGGCAACGTTAAGTTAGTTGATGACTATGGACACCATCCTAAAGAAGTAGAAGCAACCATTAAAGCTGCTCGTCAAAGCCATCCGGATCGTCGTTTGGTTATGTTGTTCCAGCCACATCGTTACTCTCGTACTCGCGATTGTTTTGATGACTTCATTGAAGTGCTCTCTCAAGTCGATCAATTATTATTATTGGAAGTTTACCCTGCTGGTGAAAAACCTATTGTGGGTGCAGATAGCCGTACTTTGGCGCGTAGTATTCGTTTACGTGGACAAGTAGAGCCGATTTTGGTCGATCCGGTTGAAGGTAATTTGCAAAACATCATGCAAAATGTGTTACAACCAAATGACTTGTTATTAACGCAAGGTGCGGGTAACGTGGGAGCAATTTCAGTAGAACTTGCACAACACCATTTGTATGTGAAATAAACAAAAAGTATTGAATTATCGGGTTAAGGATTTAAACGTGTCAAATGCTACAAAATTCGGCAAAGTTGCCGTGTTATTTGGTGGGAAATCGGCTGAGCGTGCTGTGTCTTTAGATAGTGGTCAGGCAGTTTTGGACGCTTTGTTACGTTCAGGTGTTCAGGCTGAAGCATTTGATCCGCAAGACCGCAGTGTGACTGAACTTGTAAATTATGATCGTGCATTTATTGTATTGCATGGTCGCGGCGGTGAAGATGGCCAGATTCAAGGTGTTCTTGAATGGTTAAATCTGCCTTATACAGGAACCGGTGTACAAGGTTCTGCTATTGGCATGGATAAAGTTAAAACCAAGCAAATCTGGCAAGGTAGTGATTTACCTACAGCGCCATATCGCATTATTACTAAAGAAACAGATTTAGATGCGGTGATTGCTGAGTTGGGCTTACCTGTCATTATCAAACCTGTACATGAAGGCTCAAGTGTGGGCATGAGTAAGGTTGAGAAAGCAGAAGACTTTGCTGCAGCAATTGAAAAAGCGACTCAGCACGATGCTGTGGTGATGGCCGAAAAATGGATCACTGGTCGTGAATTCACAATTTCTTTCCTAAATGGACAGCCATTGCCGGTTATTCGTTTGCAGCCACCAGCAGATGTTGCTTTCTATGACTATGAAGCGAAATATCAACGTAATGATGTAGAGTATGGGATCCCTTGTGGTCTCAGTGAGACTGAAGAGAAAAACCTGCAAGCATTGTGTTTACGTGCTTTTCAGGCTGTTGGTGCAGAAGGCTGGGGGCGTATTGATGCAATGCAGGATGAGCAAGGTAATTTCTGGCTTTTAGAAGTAAATACTGTCCCAGGTATGACCAGCCACTCTTTAGTTCCAAAAGCTGCTAAAGCTGTTGGTTATAGCTTTGATGAATTGTGTGTTGCAATTCTTGAGCAAACATTGGAAGGTACGGCTTAAATATGGCACAACTTCCGGCTTCCATGCGCCGTAAACGTGCGGCCATCACCTCTATTCATGATAAACCGCCTACACGTAAGCAGAAACTTGCGAATGCTGGTGGATGGGTGCTGTTGGTTATTGCTTTTGTAGTGCTGGCAGTCGGAGTTTATGGGTTATATAAAGTTATTACAGATGCAAAAGTTGCAAAACTAGAAGTTGTCGGTTCAGCCTCATCGGTTGAAACACAACAAGTGATGCAACATGTTGCTCCAATTATAAAAGCAAATTATTTCACATCTGACTTAGAGCAGATTCGTGACAAAACATTAGAAATTTCATGGGTAGACCGAGTTGTTGTATCTCGTGCTTGGCCCAATGGTATTCGTGTTCGTGTCATGCCTCGACATGCTATCGCCCGTTGGGGAACAGGTCGCTTGTTAAGCGATGGAGGCGATGTGTTTAGTGAGGCGGAGCCAACAATTCATCCTGAACTTCCGTTGCTTCATGGGCCGGTAAGTCAGTCAAAAATGATGATGCGACGCTATAATGAAATTAATCAATTATTCCATCCTGTCAATTTACGCTTAAAAGAGTTATATCTGACTGAGCGAATGACTTGGTTTATGCAGTTTGACTCTGGTTTACGCATTATTGTTGACCAAGATCAAACAATGAATAAGTTGCAACGTCTAAGTCATTTGGCACAATCTGACTTAAAACAGGTGTGGCCGAAAATCTCAGCCATTGATTTGCGATATCGTAATGGATTATCTATTCAATGGAAGAACGCAACACCACCTAAAATTGTGAATGGTCAGTTTGTTGTAACGATTGATGACACAAGCATTGCAGGTGGAACAAAAGCAAAGCCATAATACGTGGCTTTAAAATAGGCAATTTGCCTGGTATTAAACAACAAAGAAATGGTATGAGTGATGAGTGAAGCTGTTCCCTCAGTTGTTGCGATTGACATTGGGACGCATAAAGTTTCAGTTTTGATTGGAAAAATTCATGCGCCGGATAACATTCAGGTTATCGGTATGGCAACTGCTCGCAATCGAGGCATGAATAAAGGAAAAATTGTAAGCCTCGATAAAGTCATTGCTGCGATTAAAAATGCTGTTGCGGAAGCGGAAAATATGGCCGAATGTCGCATTCATAGCGCATGGGTATCTATTCCGAGTACCGAGTTGCAAAGTTTTTATGCCTCTGGTCGCACACCAGTATCTAATCCAGCACATGTGATTACAACAAATGAAGTTGTGCGCGCGTTAGAATTGGCAAAAGCAAGTCATGTGACTTCTGATTACTATTTAGCAAGTGCAGTACCGCTAGGCTTTGAATTAGGTGATTCTGCTGAATGGGTTCAGAATCCAATTAATATGACTGCCCATAGTATGACTGGACATTATCAGTTAATGATGATGCCTATAGCGACTATGCAAAACCTTGATCGTGCGATGAAAGGCGCAAATATCGGGGTTGAAAAAATGGTGGTGTCTTGTCTGGCAACCGCTGAGGCAAGCTTGCTGAAAGATGAAAAAGAGTACGGTGTTTGTCTCGTTGATATTGGCGCAGGCATTACCAATCTTGCAGTTTATCTTGATGGACGTTTAGCGCTAGCGCGTACATTGCAGCGTGGTGGTGAGCATGTCACACGTGATATTGCCGCTGTATTGCAAACTACGACAGAAGAAGCTGAACGAATTAAAATTCTACATGGTTGTGTCGATTTAAGTGCTGTTAAGCCAGATCACATGATTCAAGTAGAAGGGATTGATGGCCCTCAAACTATTAGCCGGATTGAGTTGTCAGAAATTATTATTGCTCGTTATGAAGAGATCTTTAGCCAGATTCGCGATGAACTCGAACAAAGCGGTGCAATTCATGGTTTATACCATGGTGTAGTATTGACAGGGGATGCTTGTCAAATAGAAGGTATGGTGAGTTTAGCTCGTCGTATGTTGGGTGTATCTGCACATTTGGGTAATCCACCGTTACAGGTTTATGCTGATGATCAACATCAAGCAGCCTTACGTCGTTCTATGTATGCAACAGCAGCTGGTTTGCTCATGTTTAGCCAAAGTGAGTTGCAAGATGCTGTTGAAGAGCCTGAAGAGGCAAATGACCGTTCGGTATGGGAACGAATGGTAAATGGCTGGAATGCGTTTAATAGCAAGTTAAAAGCCATTTTTTAGGATGTATGTATTTATTGGTAGAATTGTTAGGAAGTTGTAAGAGAAAACCGCTGTACTTGACAAGGTTGGTATTGCACAGCATTCTTAAAATTAGTTATTTTTGAAAATCAAGGCAGTATACGGGCTGAAGTGACTGCCATAATGTATTAGGAACCCTAAAGGTCATGGCCTCATTTGAATTTATAGAAGATGAACTAAACGATGGCAACGGTCAAGCCCGTTTCACTGTATTTGGTGTAGGTGGTGGTGGCGGTAATGCCGTTCAACATATGGTGCAGTCTGATATTCAAGGTGTTAAATTCGTTTGTGCCAATACAGACAAACAAGCACTGGACTGTATGAATGCACCTTTTAAAATTCAGTTAGGCGAGCAAAGTACACGTGGTCTAGGTGCTGGTGCTAACCCTGAAGTAGGGCAAGTTGCAGCAGAAGAAAGCCGTGAAATTATTCGTCATCACCTTGAAGGTACCGATATGGTTTTCGTTACCGCTGGTATGGGTGGTGGTACAGGTACTGGTGCAGCACCTGTGGTGGCTGAAGTTGCCAAAGAAATGGGTATTTTGACTGTTGGTGTAGTTACAACTCCATTTAACTTTGAAGGCCGTCGCCGTTTAAAATCTGCTGAACGCGGTATTGAAGCACTTGAAGCACATGTTGATTCATTGATTATTATCCCTAACCAACGCTTATTGAGCGTATATGGGGATATTTCAATGAAAGATGCTTACAAAAAAGCTGATGATGTATTGTTAAACGCTGTACGTAGTATTTTTGACTTGGTTGTTAACCGTGGTCACATTAACCTTGACTTCGCCGATTTGAAAACTGCAATGAGTACACGCGGTTACGCAATGATGGGTGCTGGTTTAGGTCGTGGTGAAGACCGTGCGCGCCAAGCTGCTGAACAAGCGATCCGTAGTCCATTACTTGATAATGTTAATATTATTAATGCCAAAGGCGTGTTAATTAACATTACGGGTGGTGATGATATTACGTTACGTGAAACAGAAATCATTACTGATGTTGTGAACCAGATTGTTGACCTTGATGAAGGCGAAATCTTCTACGGTACAGTATTTGATCCAGATGCACGTGATGAATTACGTGTAACAGTGATTGCAACCGGTTTAACTCGTAATGCAGCAGATGCTGAACCGAGAAAGCGTAATACGGTAAGCCATGCATCAACTCAATCAGCTCAATCTGTTGATGAAGATGATGTTCCTGCAATCAATAAACGTCAAAATACTGATAATGAAGTCAGTAGCGCAGCAAGTTCTACTCCGCGTTCTTCTCCAATGAGTATTCAAGATTACTTGAAAAATCAGCAACGTAAGTAAATAATCGTTAGATTTAATGAAAGGCAGTGTTTAAACACTGCCTTTTTTTATTTTTGATCAATGACTAAATATGCTAACGTATAGCGGTTTTAAAAAAGAAGTTACAAAGCATGGTGAAACAACGTACTCTCAGTCGTGTGGTAAAAGCGAGTGGAATAGGTCTTCATAGCGGTCAAAAAGTGATGATCAATTTCATTCCACATACCGTGGATGGAGGTATTGTATTTCGCCGTATCGATTTGGATCCACCGGTTGATATCCCTGCCAATGCATTATTGATTCAAGAAGCTTTTATGTGCTCCAATTTAGTCACTGGAGATATAAAAGTGGGAACAATTGAGCATGTAATGAGTGCAATTGCAGGTTTAGGAATTGATAACCTGATTGTTGAAGTATCTGCGTCCGAAGTTCCGATTATGGACGGAAGTGCTGGTCCATTTATTTATCTTTTAATGCAAGGTGGATTGCGTGAACTGGATGCACCGAAAAAATTTATAAAAATATTAAAACCAGTTGAAGCACTCATTGATGATAAAAAAGCAATTTTTAGCCCGCATAATGGTTTTCAATTAAATTTCACAATCGATTTTGACCATCCTGCATTTGCAAAAGAATATCAATCTGCAACGATCGACTTTTCGACAGAAACTTTTGTTTATGAAGTTAGTGAAGCACGTACGTTTGGTTTCATGAAAGACCTAGACTACCTGAAAGCAAACAATTTAGCGCTAGGCGCAAGTTTGGATAATGCGATTGGTGTAGATGATACAGGGGTTGTCAATGAAGAAGGCTTACGCTTCGCCGATGAATTTGTCAGACATAAGATTTTAGATGCAGTAGGTGATTTGTATTTGCTTGGTCATCAAATTATTGCCAAGTTCGATGGCTATAAATCAGGACATGCTTTAAATAATCAGCTGTTACGCAATGTTCAAAGTGATCCGAGTAATTATGAAATTGTAACATTTGATGACGAGAATCAGTGTCCAATTCCATATGTCAGCGTGACATAAGTCATTGTCTTTACTTGGCTACGTTATAATGTAACATTTAAAAGTGTGATTATAATCACATAACAAGAACGATTCTAATTAAGAAATAGAAAGCTGATCATTTTTTATTGCTTGCCAAACGTAGTAAAGCTTGGCTAAGCTTAGGGTCGCTCACGAAGTCGGCTGCACTACGTAACATTTCTTGTGTTTCCGGGGGGATGGGTTTAGATGGCTCAGATGAGGGTGCATTGGGAATATTTTTATTTCTCAATCGAACCTGAATTCTTTGTAAGTCTTTTAACCCTTCAAGCTGAGATAATTTAGATACATATTGGTTCTGTAAGTAACTGAGTTGACTGATCATCGCTTGATTTTCACCAGTAATGATTAAAGAACCATTTTGATAACACACGACCTGCCATTGTTCCGGTTGGGGCAATAAGGGTTGGATAATTTTCGTAAGTCTTTGCCATTGCGCGACTTGCGTTGTTAGAAACGTAAGGTTTCCTGTTTTTATGTGTTTTCCGGTTTGTTGAAAAACGTTATCGGGTTTAGACATGTTCATTCTCGGATGGATTCTTGTCTTAATCTTAAGCGTTCATTTCAATCGATATCAAGGAAGAGATCATAAGGAACTTGAGTAAGAACAGTTTCAAGAGGTTTTTATGCACACGCGTCGTATTTTATTAGCGTTTTCACTTGCCGCTTCGGCAGCATCAGTTGCTTTTGCAGATTATCAAACAATTAACCAATCTACTGACTCAGATCGATTGGAACAGCTATCAAAAACATTATCTCAAGGTTCATATACTCATCCTGACGATTTAGATCTTCCGGCGAGTGCGAAAGTTTCAGTGACCTTACGCCAAAAAACAGTTGAACTCAACAATGAGTCGCTTGCAAAGAAGTACGGTAATGCGACTGCAAAGAATTCTTTTAATACCTCTTCTTCAACTTCTTACTCTTGGTTAGTTTCTCATCCTCTTCCTGATACTGTACGAGTTTCTTCAAACTTTGGTGGTCGCACCATGGGTGGTCGTGCAGAACATCATGGTGGTTTAGATATGGCTGCTCCGAGTGGCACACCAATCTATGCGACAGGTCCAGGTATCGTAACCAAATCTGGTTGGGGCACTGGCTATGGTCAATATGTTGAAATTAACCATGGCAATGGTTACTTAACGCGTTATGCTCATGCTTCACGTTTAATGGTTCGTGTAGGCGACCAAGTGTCAGCAGGCGAGCATATTGCTAATGTAGGTTGTACAGGTCGTTGTACTGGCCCACATTTACATTATGAAGTAGTAAAAGATGGTCAACGTAAGAACCCAACGACTTACTTAGCGATGCTTCCATAAAAGCATAGTTAAAAAGGTAAGGTTATTAAATTTATGAATCTAAAACTAAGCTAAACCTTTTTTAACGTAAAGATTGTATAAAAAAACGCCATTATTGGCGTTTTTTTGTTATTTTGTTTAATGCTCGGTCAATGACTATTCATTCAGAAAATAATAGAGCCCCCTCACATTCACCCGAGGCAATAACTTGAAAGGGGTAAAACGTGGTAAAAATACAAAGTAGATTAGAGAACAAGGAACAGGTGAATTATGGCGTTTTACGGTGACTCCGACGCACAAGAAACCCAAGAATGGCAAGATGCATTCGATTCAGTTTTACAACATATGGGAACTGAACGAGCGGCATTCTTGTTGGAAAAACTTTACCAACAAGCAATTGCTAAGCATGTTCCAATTCAACGTCTCAATACACCTTACTTAAATACAATTTCTGTTGAAGAACAACCTGCAATGCCAGGCGACCAAGATATGGAACGCCGTATTCGTGCATTGATTCGTTGGAATGCCTTAGCAATGGTACTTCGTGCGAATAAAACAGGTGATGATTTAGGTGGACACTTGGCGAGCTTCGCATCAAGTGCAACATTATATGACGTAGGTTTTAACCATTTCTTCCGCGCAAACAGCAATAATTTTGGCGGAGATATGATTTATTACCAAGGACACTGTGCTCCTGGTATTTATGCACGTTCATTCCTTGAAGGACGTTTAACTGAAGAACAGTTAAGCAATTTCCGCCGTGAAGTTGGCGGTAACGGTTTACCAAGCTATCCACATCCATATTTAATGCCTGACTATTGGCAATTCCCAACCGTATCAATGGGTCTTGGTCCAATCATGTCGATTTATCAAGCACACATTCAAAAATATTTGATGAACCGTGGCTTGATCAAAGAAGAAGACCGTAAAGTTTGGGCTTATCTTGGCGATGGTGAGATGGACGAGCCAGAAAGTACTGGTGCGATTTCGCTTGCTGGCCGTGAAAAGCTTGATAACCTTATTTGGGTTGTTAACTGTAACTTACAGCGTCTAGATGGTCCTGTACGTGGTAACGGTAAAATTATTCAAGAGTTAGAATCTTTATTCCGTGGTGCGGGCTGGCGTGTAATTAAAGTTGTATGGGGCCGTCATTGGGATCCACTTCTTGCAAAAGACACCTCAGGCGCTTTAAAAGCGGTAATGGAAGAAACAGTTGATGGTGAGTACCAACGCTACCAAGTAAAAGGTGGTGCATATACACGTGAGAAATTCTTTGGCAAGTACCCAGAAGCTGCGGAACTTGTAAAAGATTTAAGCGATGAAGACATCGATAATCTCAACCGTGGTGGTCACGACCCTTACAAAGTTTTTGCTGCATATGCAGAAGCAATGAAAGCCAAAGGTCAACCAACAGTTATTCTTGCGAAAACTGTTAAAGGTTACGGCTTGTCTGAAGAAATTGAAGCGGTGAACAAAACTCACCAAATCAAAAAAATGCAGATCGACTCTTTGAAATATGTACGTGACCGTTTCAACCTTCCATTTACAGACGATAAGTTAGAAGAGCTTCCATTCTATCGCCCAAGTGAAAACTCTCCAGAAATGAAGTATATGAAGGCGCGTCGTGAAGCATTAGGTGGCTACTTACCTGCACGTCGTCGTGAGAGTGAAACTTTAGCGATTCCTGAATTATCTGTATTTGATGCTGTATTAAATGGTTCAGGTGGTAAAGAACAATCTACCACTATGGTAATGGTTCGTTTAATTGCTTCTTTACTCAAAGAAAAAGCGATTAAAGACCGCGTAGTACCAATCGTTCCAGATGAAGCACGTACTTTTGGTCTAGAAGGTATGTTCCGTCAGCTCGGTATCTATGCCGCTCACGGTCAAAAATATACGCCTGAAGACCAAGAACAGCTAATGCATTACCGTGAAGCAAGTGACGGTCACATGCTTCAAGAAGGGATTAACGAAGCTGGTGCGATGAGTGCATGGGCTGCGTTGGCAACAAGTTATTCAACAAATAACTTGCCGATGATTCCAATGTACATGTATTACTCAATGTTTGGTTTCCAACGTATTGGTGACATTGCATGGGCAGCTGGTGATGCGCAAGCTCAAGGTTTCTTGTTAGGTGCGACTGCTGGTCGTACAACATTGAACGGTGAAGGTTTACAGCACCAAGATGGTCATTCGCATATCTTGGCGAACACGATTCCAAACTGTGTATCTTATGATCCATGTTTTGGTTATGAGTTAGCTGTAATCGTACATGACGGTTTAAAACGTATGTATGTGAACCAAGAGCGTGTGTTCTACTACTTAACTGTAATGAATGAAAACTACGAGCATCCTGCAATGCCTGAAGGCGCTGAGGAAGGCATTAAACGTGGTATGTACTTGTTCGAAAAAGATGAAAAAGCAACTGTCCAATTGCTTGGTTCAGGTGTGATTCTTCGTGAAGTGATCAAGGCGGCGAAAATCTTACGTGATGAATACCAAATCCATTCAAACGTTTGGAGTGTAACAAGCTTCAATGAGTTGTCACGTGATGGTATGGCATGTGAAGAATACAACCGTTTACACCCACTTTCTGAAGAAGTGAAAGAATCATGGGTATCTAAACAGTTACGTGGTACAGAAGGTATCGTTGTTTCAGCAACTGACCATATGCGTGCTTATAGCGAACAAATCCGTGCTTATCTTCCAGATGGTCGTCCATTTGTTGCATTAGGTACAGATGGATATGGTCGTTCAGATACACGTGCTAACTTACGTAGTTTCTTTGGTGTTGATGCTGCACATATCGTTGTTGCTACTTTGAAAAAATTAGCTGACGAAGGTGAAGTAGATGCACGTTTGGTTAAAGACGCAATTTCTAACTTTGAGTTAGATACTGATCGTCCTGTGGCATGGGCTCCTCAAGCGCATCCAGAAGTTCAAGCAGTTGCTGAATATAATGAAACACAAACAGGTGAGGGGAACTAAGCATGCAAATTAAGACCCCTGATATTGGTGTAGATAAAGCAGTTGTTGCTGAAATTTTAGTAAAAGTTGGCGATAGCATTGCCGAAAATGACAGCCTTGTTTTGCTTGAGTCAGATAAAGCCTCTGTTGAAGTGCCTAGCACTTCAGCAGGTGTAGTAAAAAGCATCTTAATCAAAGAAGGTGATAGCGTAACTGAAGGTACGGTATTGCTTGAACTTGAAGCTGAGGGAGCTGCACCTGCAGCTCAAGCAGAAGACGCTCCAAAACCTGCACCAGCAGCTGAACAAACTGCAGCGCCAGCAGCGGCACAACAGTCTCCAAGTGCTGCTCAACCAGCAATTGCAACCACTAGCCAAGTGGTTGAAGTTCAAGTTCCCGATATTGGTGTTGAAAAAGCACTTGTTGGTGAAATTTTAGTAAAAGTTGGTGAGCAAATCGATGTTGAGCAAAGCATCGTTGTGGTTGAGTCTGACAAAGCAACTGTAGAAGTACCAAGCAGTGTTGCGGGTACTGTAGAAAGCATTCAAGTTAAAGAAGGCGATACAGTTAAAGAAGGCGTGGTTCTCATTCAAGTGAAAACAACGTCTACATCTAGTGCACCGGCTGAATCTGCTCCTACAACAGCAGCTCCAGCGGCTGCACCTGCACCAGCTCAGCAAGAAACTGTAGCATCGACTGCTACTCAATCCGGACCAGTTGATATTAATGTTCCTGATTTGGGTGTAGATAAAGCCGTTGTTGCTGAAATATTGGTTCAGGTTGGTGACAAGGTTGATGTAGATCAAAGCCTTGTTGTTGTTGAGTCAGATAAAGCAACTGTGGAAGTTCCAAGTACTGTTGCGGGTGTTGTGAAAGCAATTCACTTGCAAGCAGGCCAACAAGTTTCACAAGGTGTATTGCTTGCAACAATTGAAGCTGAAGGCCAAGCACCTGCTGCTGCACCAGCGGCAAAAGCAGAAGCAGCTCCAGCTCCACAGGCAGCAGCGCCTAAAGCGGCGGCTCCTGCTCCGACTCAAGCAGTATCTGCTCCAGCCTCTTCTGGTAATGATAAATTAACCAAAGAACAAGAAGCTGAAAACGCTAAAGTGTATGCAGGCCCTGCTGTGCGTAAGCTTGCTCGTGAGCTTGGTGTAGTTTTATCTCAAGTTAAAACTTCTGGTGAACATGGTCGTGTTGTTAAAGAAGATATCTTTGCATATGTGAAGACTCGTTTAACTGCGCCACAAGCTGCCCCAGTTGCTGCGGCTGCTCCAGCGGTTTCGGGCCTACCAAAGCTTCCTGACTTTACTGCGTTTGGTGGTGTAGAAGAAAAAGTACTGACGCGTTTGCAGCAAGTATCAATTCCGCAATTGTCGTTGAACAACTTTATTCCACAGGTAACTCAGTTTGACCTTGCTGATATTACTGAGTTAGAAGATTGGCGTAATGAGCTAAAAGGCAACTTCAAAAAAGAAGGTATCAGCCTGACGATTATGGCATTCATTATCAAAGCGGTTGCGTATTTGTTGAAAGAAGAGCGTGAGTTCGCAGGTCATCTATCTGATGACGGTAAATCAGTGCTCTTGCGCAATGAAATCCATATGGGTATTGCTGTTGCAACATCTGATGGTTTAACTGTGCCAGTACTTCGTAACCCAGACCAAAAATCAATTAAGCAAATTGCAGTTGAATTGGGTGTGTTAGGTCAAAAAGCACGTGATAAGAAATTAACACCAAAAGACTTACAAGGTGCGAATTTCACCATTTCAAGTTTGGGCGCAATAGGTGGTACAGCATTTACACCACTTGTGAACTGGCCACAAGTTGCAATTTTAGGTATTTCACCTGCAACAATGCAGCCTGTTTGGAATGGTAAAGACTTTGACCCACGCTTAATGTTGCCATTGTCGTTGTCTTATGACCACCGTGTGATTAATGGTGCAGATGCTGCTCGCTTTACTAATAAACTTACGAAACTGCTTAAAGATATTCGTACTTTATTGATCTAATATTTTGAAATGAATCATTAAAACCTCGCTTCGGCGGGGTTTTATTTTGATATTTAATTTAATTGATTTTAGGTTAATCTAAAGCCCAGTATTGAATGATCGAGAGAAAGGAGAAATTTCTCGTTATTAAGCAAAGGAGAAATACTAAATGACGGGTTTTTTAAAAATCATGGTACCCATCCTATTGATTGTATTTTTATTGATGGGGGTATGGGTGAGTCTTTTACACTTTCCTTGGGAATGGATGACCTATGTTGCAATGGGTTTGGAAGTGTTTGTGGCCATGCTTATTTTGCCATTTGAATTTCAATCACAGCACGTAACTGGCATCAATAATTTCGGATTTATTAACTTAAGTATTTGTTTAGCTTTGCTATTGGGTTTAGGTCGATTGTTGGTTTGGGCATGGATAAAATTTTTTATTTGAAAAATAGAATTGCTCGAATATAATGAGCACATACTTCATTGGGGAGTAGCCGCTATTCATTTCCGAATGAATAGGTGATGATCAACATAATTGTTCAACAGAACATGGTCATCATAGCTTAAACGTCTCATCGTTTCTGAGTTGGCAAGACCTTTGATTTACCACTCTGCAGATATTTGGCTAGCAGGAGGGGTAGGTCATGGGCATTTATGCTAGCCAGAGAAACGACATGCAAGAATTTCTGATTTCTACCTCAATTGTTGCCCTCGCTGAAATGGGCGATAAAACGCAACTATTGGCCCTTTTACTGTCTGCACGTTTTCGTAAGCCAATCCCTATTCTCATTGCGATTCTTTTAGCAACTCTAATCAACCATGGTATTTCTGCTGTACTTGGACAGTGGATTACAACCGTGCTGAGTCCCGAAATTTTAGTCTGGGTACTTGCAGCTGGCTTTATTGGTATGGCGTTCTGGATGCTTATTCCGGATGAGCTGGATGATGAAACAGCAAGTATTAATAAATGGCAAAAATTTGGTGTTTTTGGTGCAACCTTTATTTTGTTTTTCTTAGCTGAAATTGGTGATAAAACCCAAATTGCAACAGTGGCTTTGGCTGCTCGCTACGACAGCATTTTTTGGGTGATGTTGGGTACAACTTTAGGGATGATGATTGCCAATGCGCCAGCTGTGTTTATTGGTAATAAATTAGCGGAACGTTTATCTATTTCGCTCATTCATAAAGTTGGTGCTGTTATTTTCTTAATTGTTGGTATCTCTACGTTGGTACAACATTATTTTTTCTAAGTAATTTTAAGATTGTATAAAAAACGCACTCAATTCGAGTGCGTTTTTTTAGTGAAGTTTAATAGTTAAATTTCACGGTGAAGTTAATTTGACGTGGATTGCCTAGAGTTACCATATTTTCATTTAAGGCACCTGCGTAATAATCTTTATCGAATAAATTACGGATTGCAAGTTGAGCACCCCAGTGTCCTGCATCGTAGCCAGCTTCTGTATCAAATACGGTATAACCAGGAATATGGACATCTAGCTTATCCATAGTTTTATATGTTTCGCCTCGGAATCCACCGCCAACATACCAACCAATTTTTGATGCAGGGTCAAACTTATAACGAGCAGACAGGCTGTAAGCATGCTCAGGAATGTTATCTAGTGCTTTGCTGACATTGCTTGAGTTCGCATCTTTACTAATTTCAGCATCTGCGGTGTAAGTATAGGTTGCCGTTAATTTTAAGCCATCTAATACATCTGCATTTAACTCAGTCTCAATACCACGAGTTAATTGTTCACCGCGCTGTATTTTGAAAGTAGTATCTGTAGGGTCGTTGACTAAAACATTTTGACGTTTTAAATCATACCAAGCAATGCTACCTTGTATCCGCTGATCAGGACTTTGCAGTTTCATCCCGACTTCGACCTGTTTACCTTCTTCAGGTTTGAACGGATTATTATTTACATCAGTACCACTGTTAGGTGTAAATGAAGTGGCATAGCTGACATAAGGGGCAACAATGTCATTAAGGGTATACATGACAGAGGCGCTACCCGTAAATGCATTGTCTGATTGTTTACTAGCACTACTTGTAACTAAGCTTGTGCTTTGGGTTTGTGTCCAGTCTTGGCGTCCTGATAAGCTTAAAATTAATTGGTCATTGAGTTGAATGCGATCACGTAAATAAAGCCCTAAATATTTGAGACGGTTGATGTCACGAACATTTTGCGTCAATTTCACATTTTGATCGTAAACAGGGTTATAAATATTTAAATCGCCAATGTCGTATTTATCATTGGTGTAATCACTTTTTTCCTGAAAAGCATCTACTCCAATACTAACGTCGTGTTGCATACCATATAAATCAAACTGTTTATTTAAACGGTTATCGATGGCAAAGCTCAAATTATCAATAATTTGATGGCGGCTATTGTTTTTACGGCTAATGGTTGTGTAGTCGATTTCACCTTGTTTGTTTTTTGCCCAGAAATTTGTGCCTGTACGAGCAAAAACCGCTTTACCATCCACTTCGGTTTTTTGCACGGCAAAATTCTGGTTAAAGTTCCAACCGTTATCAAAAGCGTGTTTAAAGGTATAACCTGTGCGGTAAACATCTGCCTCATATTTACCGAAGTTAGGATCGCCAATATATAAACTTCGGTCTATAGCGCCGTTAGGATTATCTTTTAATGTACCAATGACGGGTAAACCTTGCTGACGAATATATTCGCGGTGCTGATAGCTTGCGATTACAGAGAGGTCAGTGTTATCTCCTAAGTCAAAGTTATAAGAAGGGGAGATATAGAAATTTTTAAAATAGACATAATCTGTCGGATCATCTTGATCAGAGATACGTCCATTTAAACGAAAAGCCCCTTTTTCACTATTATTAGGACTATAGTTTAAGTCGAATGTACCTTCTTTTAAGTTATAGCTGCCATAAGTCATACTGGCCCGAGCAAAGTTTTCTGCTTCAGGTCGTTTAGTGACTAAATTCACCATGCCGCCTGGTGCAACCAAACCGAAATTAATAGAGGCAGGGCCTTTTAAAACTTGGACCTGATCCATACCCGATAGTTCAGTGGCAACGTAAGTATTTTGTCCAACTCTTAAACCATCTATATAAACTGAATCGGAAGAGGTCTGCCCTCGAATAACAAAATCATCCCAACCACGACGGCCAAGTTTTCCAGCTTCCACACCTGCAATACCTTCAAGTGCATCTGCTAGAGTTCTAGCTTGTTTTTGGTCGAGCTGCTCGCGGGTCACTACTGAAACCGACTGAGTAGTTTTAAATAAGGGCACATCTGATTTTAAGGCAGAGGTTGCTTTTGTTGCGACATAAGGTGAAGAGCTTTCTTTTTGTGCTTGAACAGAAATTGTGGGTAGGACATTGGTTGAATTTCCTTGTTCTGTTATTTCTTCAGCATGACTTGCTGTCATCGAAGTAAAAATAGCAACTGCTAACAATGTTTTTGAAGTCGAAAAACGGAAGGGTTGAGTCATGGGAGGCCTAAACAGCACAAAAAGTAAATTTGATAATGAGAATTATTTTAATTTATTGCGAGTTAATTTTAAATAACATTATGATTCATTTCTAAAATAAGAAAATCTAAACCCATTTTAAAATATTATGAGAAAAATCAAACAATTCATTGCAAGAATTATAGAATCCCATTATTTTATTATGGATATAAAAATATCTAATATTTAAAGCTTTTTTGGGGAATTGTATGGGGTTTGAAAAAACAACGTCGCAGATATTATTTGATAATGGCGTACATAAATGTATTAGTTTTACCAGTTTGGTCAAAGGGGAAGGTATCCAAGCCAATCAATTTTTAATTATTGACCATGAACGAGCTGCTGTAATCGACCCGGGTGGCGACTTGACCTATGTTCCATTAACGATGGAATTAAATAAATATACACGTTTGAAAAATTTGGACTATGTGATGGCTTCGCATCAGGATCCGGACATTATTACTTCAATGCCGCGTTGGTTAGTCTATACCGATGCTAAAGTCGTGGCGTCAAAATTATGGGCACGATTTTTACCGCATCTAAATTCCTCATTTATGAGTGAGCGTATGAAAGGTAATTGGGAGGACCGTCTTATTGAATTGCCTGACTGTGGCCAAGTGATTCAATTGGGCGAGTCAAAGCTTGTGGTGGTTCCTGCACATTTTCTACATTCGGTAGGTAATTTCCAGTTTTATGATCCAATCGCTAAAATTTTATTTTCGGGTGATATGGGAGCATCTATTGTTGAGGATGCTAATCAACCTTTAAAAGATTTCGATACACATATCATGAAAATGAAAGCCTTTCACCAACGTTATATGTGCTCCAATAAAGTTATACGTTTATGGGTCAATATGGTCCGGCAGATGGATATTGAAATGATTATTCCACAGCATGGCAGCCCGTTTATTGGTAAACAAATGGTTAAGTAATTTTTAGACTGGATTGAAACATTACCTTGTGGTGTTGATTTAATGACGGAACAAGTTTTTAGTTGTCCTGCATAAATCTAAATATTATTTCTAATAATTAACCCAGATGAAGTTCTGGGTTATAAAAAGATAAAAGCTAAAAATAGAGCTAAAAGTATAATTAAGCGGGAATTATTTAGTACAGGCCGATATCTATTGCTGAAAAAGGCAAAGATAATATGAAAATTGCATTGAAATTTGTTTATAATAGCTCACGGAATTTACCAGTGAGATTGTTATGCTGACCATCGTTCAAGAAGCGCTAACCTTCGATGATGTCTTATTACTTCCTGCCTACTCTACTGTTCTCCCAAAAGATGTCTCTTTAAAGACACGTTTAACTCGCGGCATTCATTTAAATATCCCATTAGTTTCAGCTGCAATGGATACAGTGACTGAGTCACGTATGGCGATTGCTATGTCACAAAATGGTGGTATCGGGATTTTGCACAAAAACATGGATATTGCTGCTCAAGCTGCAGAAGTACGCCGTGTGAAAAAATTCGAAGCGGGTATGGTGAAAGATCCTATCACTGTAACGCCTGAAACTACAGTACGTGAACTGATTGCAATTACCAGCGCTAATAACATTAGCGGTGTACCTGTTGTTAAAGACGGCAAGGTTGTTGGTATTGTGACAGGTCGTGATACGCGTTTTGAAACCAATTTAGAACAACCTGTTAGCAACATCATGACAGGCCAAGATCGTTTAGTCACTGTACGTGAAGGCGAGTCTAAAGAAAATATTCAAGCATTATTGCAAAAACACCGTATTGAAAAAGTCTTGGTCGTTGGTGAGAGCAACGAACTCAAAGGCTTAATTACAGTAACTGACTTCCGCAAAGCTGAGAGCTATCCAAATAGTTGTAAAGATGATCTTGGCCGTTTACGTGTTGGTGCTGCGGTAGGTACAGGGGCTGATACACCAAGTCGTGTGGAAGCATTGGTTGAAGCTGGTGTTGACGTAATTGTTGTTGATACAGCACATGGTCACTCTGCTGGTGTAATTGAACGTGTACGTTGGGTGAAACAAAACTTCCCTCAAGTACAAGTGATTGGTGGCAACATTGCAACTGGTGATGCTGCATTAGCATTATTAGATGCAGGTGCAGATGCTGTAAAAGTTGGTATTGGCCCTGGTTCTATCTGTACCACACGTATTGTGGCGGGTATTGGTATGCCACAAATTTCTGCGATTGACAGCGTTGCTAACGCACTGAAAGATCAAATTCCTTTAATTGCAGATGGCGGTATCCGTTTCTCTGGCGATATGGCTAAAGCGATCGGTGCGGGTGCAAGTACGATCATGGTTGGTTCATTACTTGCGGGTACTGAAGAAGCGCCGGGCGAAGTTGAGTTTTTCCAAGGCCGTTACTACAAAGCATATCGTGGTATGGGTTCATTAGGTGCAATGGCGGGAGCAACTGGTTCTGCTGACCGTTATTTCCAAGACTCAAAAGCGGGTGCTGAAAAGTTAGTACCAGAAGGCATTGAAGGCCGTGTTCCATATAAAGGCCCAATGGGTAATATCGTTCATCAAATGATGGGTGGTTTACGTTCATCGATGGGTTATACAGGTTCATCGGTAATTGAAGATCTTCGTCAAAATGCGAAATTTGTGAAAATTACTTCAGCGGGCATGTCTGAGTCACATGTTCACGATGTAACGATTACTAAAGAAGCTCCAAACTATCGTGTTGGTTAGATTTTGGTAACCAAAACAACGAAGAAAGCCGTCATTACACTGACGGCTTTTTGTTTTTGGTGTAAAGTAAATCTGACGAAAAGAAATATGGCGGAATTGCCATATATGAAGTAAGCCACGGTTGAAGTGGCGTAAGAATGAGATAAGCTATGAGTTATTTTGGAACGGATGGTATTCGTGGAAAATTTGGGCAAATGCCTATTACTCCAGAGTTTGCTTTAAAACTCGGTTTTGCTGCAGGGAAGGTATTAAAACGAACGAGTCCGAAAAATAAGCCACTCGTTGTATTAGGAAAAGACACTCGTTTATCTGGTTATATTTTAGAGTCTGCTTTACAGGCAGGTTTGAACGCTGCTGGCGTGTATGTTCATTTACTTGGTCCATTACCAACACCAGCAATTGCACACCTTACCCGTGCTTTACATGCCCATGCAGGTATTGTTATCTCTGCATCGCATAACCCATATTTTGATAATGGTATTAAATTTTTCTCAAGCGAAGGCAAAAAATTACCAGATTCGTTGCAAGAAGAAATTAACCTTGAATTAGAAAAAGATTTATTAATTGAGGATACTGCAAACTTAGGTAAAAGTGTTCGCGTAACTGATGCAAACGGTCGCTATATCGAATTTTGTAAATCTACTTTCCCTTACCACTTTGAATTAAATAATTTAAAGATCGTATTGGACTGTGCTCATGGTGCTGCATATAGTGTTGGACCTTCAGTTTTTCGTGAGTTAGGGGCAAAAGTTGTTGCTTTATATAATGAGCCAGATGGCCTAAATATTAATGAAGGTTGTGGCTCAACTCACCCTGAAAACCTACAAAAAGCAGTAGTTGAACATCAAGCAGATTTAGGGATTGCTTTTGACGGCGATGCTGACCGTGTCGTGATGGTCGATAAGTTTGGTAACTTAATTGATGGCGACCATATTTTATATATTTTAGCGACTCAAGCTCAGAAAAAACCAGCAGGTGTTGTTGGTACTGTCATGAGTAATATGGCACTTGAGGTTGCACTTGAAAAAGCGAATGTTGGCTTTGTACGTGCTAAGGTTGGTGACCGATATGTACTACAAGCTTTAGAAGAAAACGGCTGGGTAACAGGTGGTGAGCCTTCTGGTCATATTCTAACTTTAGACAAGAGTACGACAGGTGATGCGATTATTGCAGCACTTCAAGTTTTAACCGTGATGGTCGAGCAAAATAAAGCTCTTCATGAATTGGTTCAAGACTTTAAACTATTCCCGCAAATTCTTGTGAATGTACGTTTAGAACAAATGCTTGATCCGTATTCAATTCCGGCATTGGTTACTGAATTTGATAAAGCAGAAGAACAACTTAAAGGCCGTGGTCGTATTTTGATTCGTAAATCAGGAACTGAGCCTGTGATTCGTGTCATGGTTGAAGGTGATAACGAGCAAGAAGTGAATGCTTTGGCTGAGCACTTGGCAAATGCGGTTCGTTCACAAGCACAAGTTGCGTAAGGTGCATGACATGAGTGATGTCATTAAAGATTTAAGTGAATTACGCTTAAGTTATGAACAAGGAGAGCTGCATGAGGGGCAGGTTGAATCTAATCCTCATCAGCAGTTTCTAGGTTGGTTTAACCATGCTTTAGCAGCGAATTTACATGAACCCTATGCAATGTCATTAGCAACAGCAGGCGCGAATGGCAGACCCCATGTTCGAACAGTTTTGTTACGGGGGGCCACAGAAGCTGGGTATGATTTTTATACTAACTATGACAGTCAAAAAGGTATAGATTTGGCAGAAAACCCATATGCCGAATTATTATTTTATTGGCCAAGTCTAGAGCGTCAGGTGAGAGTTGGTGGTCGTGTAGTTAAAATTGCTGAGCAAGAATCTACAGATTATTATCTTAAACGGCCCCGTGATAGCCAGATTGCAGCACATATCAGTACTCCACAAAGTGGTAAAATCGAAAGCCGAGAGCTGTTACAGCAACGCTTTCAAGACTTACAACAGCAAGTCGAAAGTCGTGAAGTGCTTGATAAGCCAGAGTTCTGGGGAGGCTATCGTTTGCAACCGGATTATTATGAATTCTGGCAGGGAAGACCAAATCGTTTACATGACCGCTTAAGTTATGAAAAAATCGATGATCAATGGACGCTGCACCGACTGATGCCTTAAATGACAAAAATACAAATCAAACAAAGACCTTTATTAACACGCCCTGAACAGTTTCAGGGCGTGCCTCCGTTTATTGCTGAAATTTTAGCAAGACGTGGAGTGAAATCTGAACAGGAATTAGAGTTAAAACTTAAGAACTTATTAGCTCCACAGCTCAAGGGACTAGAAACCGCTGTGGCATTAATAGATCAAGCCATTGATGAGCAGAAAAAAATTGTTATTGTCGGTGATTATGATGCCGATGGTGCAACCAGCACAGCATTAATGGTATTGGTGCTTCGCGATATGGGAGCACAAGTCGACTATTTGGTTCCAGACCGATTTAAATACGGTTATGGACTTACCCCTGCAATTGCAGAACTTGCACATCAAACATATCAGCCTGACCTACTGATTACTGTTGATAATGGTATTTCCAGTCATACTGGTGTGGATGCCGCGCATGCGCTAGGCATGCAAGTTATTATTACCGATCATCATTTAACGACCAAAGAAACGCCTCTGGCAGAAGCAGTGGTAAATCCTAACCAGTTAGGTTGTGAGTTCCCAAGTAAAGCGCTTGCAGGTGTTGGAGTTGCATTTTATGTGCTGGCTAATTTAGCGAGTTTACGTAGTAAACAAGGTAAAAGTACGAGTAAAGTCACTCAATATTTAGATTTGGTTGCTTTGGGAACTTATGCCGATGTTGCTGTCCTAGATTATAACAACCGCATTTTGGTCGATGCAGGCGTGAAGCGCATTCAGCAACATCAATGCCGAGTTGGAATATTAGCACTGTTAGATATTGCTGGCCGTGAGGCTTCATCTTTGCGCGCACAAGATTTAGGTTTTGTTTTAGGTCCGCGTATTAACGCTGCTGGCCGTATGGAAAGCATGCGCATCGGGATCGAATGCTTGTTGGCAGACTCTATGGAAACTGCCTATCCGATCGCGAGACAATTAAATCAATTAAATATTGAGCGGCGTCAAATCGAAGGGGAGATGAAGCAACAAGCCTTATCTGCTTTAGATAGCTTGCAGCTTTCAAAAGAAGATATTCCTCCAGCTCTTGTACTCTTCGAAGAAAATTGGCATCAAGGTGTGATTGGAATTGTAGCAGGGCGTTTAAAAGAACAGTTTCATCGTCCCACTATTGTGTTTGCACCAGATGAAGACGGTATCCATATTAAGGGGTCTGCACGTTCAATTGACGGTGTACATATAAGAGATACGATTGAACAGGTTGCGGAACAACATCCAGAACTGGTCAGCCATTTTGGCGGTCATGCAGCAGCGGCTGGTTTAACCATACGTAAAGAAAACTTTGAGGCTTTTAAAACAGCGTTTACCAATTGCATTGCAGAAATGGAAGAATCTTTGTTTCAAGCAACTCTCTGGACGGATGGAGAACTCCCTGCTTCTGCCTTACAACTCGATACTTTAGACTGGATAGAACAGCTAGGGCCGTGGGGACAAAAATTCCCTTTTCCGCAATTTGAAGGGTATTTTAAAGTTGTTGATTATCGTTGGCTTAAAGAAGCACATCTCAAACTTAGATTGGCACTAGATCAATATGTTTTTGATGCAATTGCTTTTAATGCCGCAGGCAAATTTGAATTTAACCCTATGCAAGATGAAGTTCATTTGGTCTATGAAATAGACCGAAATGCATTTAATGGTAATGTAAATTTGCAATTGCGCATCATACATTTGAACCAATAAAAAAATCCGCTCAATTGAGCGGATTTTTTATGACTTTAGGCTTGATTAGAAGCGGTATGCTGCACGAACACCATAAGTCTTGTCGTTATCACCGAATCCAACACGACCTTCAACACTTACTTGCTGATTTAAGAATTTTTTAGCATTGATACCAAATTCATCTTTATCAGTTAAGTCGTTGTTGTAGTAATCTGCACCAACACTTAAAGTTTTGTCGATGTAGTAGTCACCACGAACTTTATATTCGTCTAGGTCACCAAACGCGCCATAAGCTTCAAGATTTACGTCATGTTGACCTACTTGAGTTACGTATTTAGCACGTACTGTTGGATCAGCACCGTCTTTACCGTCTTTTTCGTCGTAACCTTTAACACCTAGAGCAAGTAATAAACCAGGAGCTGGTAAATAACCTACTTCAGCTGCATAAGTCGTTACTTTACGGTCAATATTAGTGTTATCAATTTCACGTTCAGTTCTACCTACATCACCGCTAAGGTAGAAATCTGAGTTAGGAACGTAATATTCAACACCTACGCCATATTGAGTATCTTTTGTACCGCTGTTATCGCCATAGTTGATAAGGGCGTTAACGTTACTTGCGCGGCTTAAAAATGCTGCTTCGGCAAGTGGAGCATTACGAGTTTGAACAGGATTAAAGTAATAAGTCCCGTCAACACCGAATTTACTTACGCTGCTACCGTTGTCTGGATCAAGATAATTGTAAGAACCACCAACTTCAGCTTGGTAAGCGTTTGCTGCGCCACTTACTGCAAGAGCAGATAAAAGAGCTGATGCAATTGCTAGTTTTTTCATGGAATCTCTCCCCTCTAAAAAGCGATTTTATAAATGTTTTGTTACAACTTTAAGTCTAGACGAAAAAGCTTGATCGTCAATCTTGCTCAAGTAACCGTACTGTAACCGTGTGCTATTTATGTAAAGTAATTTAATTTAACCAATTGATTTTAAAATATAAAAACATAATGTTTTATTTTATTAAAATTGAGGATATTTTGTGTAGATCATAAAAAATGCTGTAAAAATACCCAATTTTGTATGAGGATGTTACTAATTAAACTTAAAATAAAATGAAAAATGCTCAAGGAAAATTTCCTTGAGCATCATATTTTTAATAGTAAATACTTATGGATTAGAAACGGAATGTTCCATTAATACCAAAAGAGTCAGCATCATCAACAGTTGTGTAAGTTAAGCCTACTGCTACTTGAGGTGTAAAGAATTTCTGAGCGCGAACACTAAAGATTGTATCTGAATCTTCTGCTGTTGAATCTGCAAAAGATGCTCCAATACTTAAAGTAGGATCAAGATAGAGATCTGCACCTAAACGGTAAGTGGTTTCATCACCAATATAGGTTTGTCCTTCAAAATTAGTATAAAAACCCGAAATTTGAGTAACATACTTGGCGCGTAAAGTTACTGCGGTATCATCATCTTCACCAGTTACGGCTACGACATTTGAAAGCGAAGTAATGAAGCCATATTTAGCTGCTTGTAGTGGATCAAAACTTTCAGACAAGTCTGTTACACCAGCAGCCAATAACAAACCATTGGTTGGCAAGAAACCAAATTCTACAGCATAGCCGTTACCACTATCATCAACCGAACCAAAACCATTTGCAGTGACTTCAGTTTTTGTACGGTTAAATGCTCCTGATAAATAGAATGAGGTATTTGGAATAAAGTATTCACCCGTAATCCCTAAAGAACTAAATTCGAGTTTTCCAGAGTCTTCGTCATCTTCTAATTTGCTATAGGCATATCCAAGACCAATATTAGAAGCTTTATTTAAAAAAGCAGCTTCAGCTAAAGGGAAAGTTTTTGCTTCTACTGGATTAAAATAATATTTGCCATTAATTCCGAAGCTATTATTTTCTCCTTCATCCATATCTGTAAATTCATACATTGTACCAATTTCAGTTTGATAGGCATTTGCATTGAAAGCACATACAGCTGTGAAGAGTGCAAACAAAAATTTTGATTTTTTCATGGGTAAAACTCTAGAGTAATATATGTTATAAAGTTATTAAGACTTAAGTTATTAATTTTAATGTATTTTTAACAGATAAATCAATAATATTATATTTGTTTTTCATCAATAAGATAATAAAAATCAATGTGTTTGAGCCTTTTTGTTTGAGTATGGCAAGCTATGCTAAAATAATTGACTGTTTATCTGCTTTTATGGGAACACTCACGTGGAAATTAATCCTTATCTAAACCAATTGAAAGACTTAACTGATCGTAGCCAAACACTACGGGGGTATCTTTGACTACGATCTGAAAAAAGAACGTTTAGAAGAAGTTTTACGTGAGTTAGAAGATCCTGCGATCTGGAACGATCAAAGCCGTGCTCAGGCAATGGCGAAAGAAAAGGGCGAACTAGAAAACGTTATTAATGTATTGGATGGCTTATCTACACAGCTTGACGATGCAAAAGCGATGTTGGATTTGGCTGTAGAAGCTGACGATGAGAGCTTGCTTGAGGATGTTCAATCAGAGCTTGGTGCGGCTGAAGATGAACTAGCTAAACTTGAATTCCGTCGTATGTTTAGCAACCCTATGGACCCGAATCCTTGTTATGTAGAGATTCAATCAGGTTCAGGTGGTACCGAAGCACAAGACTGGGCATCTATGCTATTACGTATGTATATGCGCTGGATTGAACGTCATGGCTTTAAAGCAGAACTTATGGAAGTGTCTGATGGCGATGTCGCTGGTATTAAATCAGCAACGATTCGTGTTGAAGGTGAATATGCCTACGGTTGGTTACGCACAGAGTCAGGCGTACACCGTTTAGTCCGTAAATCACCATTTGATAGTGGTAACCGCCGTCATACTTCATTCTCTGCGGTATTTATTTCACCAGAAGTTGATGACAATATTGAAATTGATATTAATCCTTCTGATGTTCGTACTGATACCTACCGTGCATCGGGTGCAGGTGGTCAGCATATTAACAAAACCGACTCTGCTGTACGTTTGACTCACATTCCAACAGGTATTGTGGTGGCGTGTCAGAACCAACGTTCGCAACATGCTAACCGTGACCACGCATGGAAACAGTTACGTGCGCGTTTGTATGAATTAGAAATGCAAAAACGTAATGAAGCGGCTCAAGCTCTAGAAGACTCGAAGTCTGATATTGGTTGGGGAAGCCAAATTCGTTCATATGTATTAGACGATTCTCGTATTAAAGATTTACGCACAGGTGTAGAAAACTCTAATACAGGTGCTGTTCTTGATGGTGACCTTGATCGTTTTATCGAAGCGAGTTTAAAGCAAGGTTTATAGGAGTCTGCTGAACTTTTAGTTTAAATACAGTTCATCTATGAATATGTAGAACTCTTGGATTTTTAGCGATTAAAACGGCAAAGCAGTTCAGCCTTCGAATGTTAATCGAAAAAATACGATATGAATATCGGAAAAAATAGATATGAATATCGAAAAAATGCGATATTATGTTTTCGAAATGCTGAACAAAGCTTTGTTCGTTTAAAAGACGTGTTGAGCCTATGGATATTGATGCAATTAGCAAAGCCCTTTCCAATCCTCTTCGTCGGCAAATTTTGCAATGGTTAAAAGAACCTGCACATTATTTACCGATTGAAGAATGTGGTGGTAGTTTTGAGAAGGGTGTTTGCGCAGGTCATATTGAACGTTTGGGTAAAGTAGCTCAGTCTACGATGTCTAATCATTTGTCTGTATTACAACAGGCGGGGCTTATTCAGGTCCAAAAATATGGTCAATGGTCTTATTTTTCACGTAACGAAGCTTTGATTCAGCAATATATCGAACATTTAAAACAAACACTTTAAATTATTAAAAGTGTAAGTCGAGGCGATTATGGCTGAACTCAATACTCCTTTAACGATTGGTGATTTTGAAATCAAGAATCGATTGGTCATGGCTCCATTAACGCGTGCGCGTAGTGGTGAAAGCCGAGTACCTAATGATTTAATGGTTGAATACTATCAACAACGTGCAAATGCTGGTCTAATTTTGACTGAAGCAACAGTAATTGGTTCAAAAACTGTGGGTTATGCAGATACCCCGGGGTTATGGTCAGAAGAGCAAGCACAAGCTTGGAATAAAATTATTGAGGCAGTTCATGCTCAAGGTTCCAAAATTGTAGTTCAACTTTGGCATGTAGGCCGTATTTCGCATCCTGAGCTTTTAGATGGTGATATTCCTGTTGCACCAAGCGCGATTCAACCTGCGGGTGAAGTGAGCCTATTACGCCCTAAACGCCCGTATGTAAAACCGCGTGCGCTTTCATTAGAAGAAGTGAAAGAGGTGGTCGCTCAATATAAACATTCAGCAGAATTAGCTAAAGCAGCTGGTTTTGATGGTGTTGAGTTACACGCTGCAAATGGTTACTTAATTGACCAGTTCCTTCAAAGTAATACCAACCAACGTGATGACGAATACGGTGGTCCTGTTGAAAACCGTGCACGTTTATTATTAGAAGTGGTTGATGCATTTATTGAAGTGTGGGGCGCTGGCCGAGTAGGTGTACATATTGCACCACGTGGTGATTCACACGATATGGGTGATGAAAACCCGTTAGCAACGTTTGGCTATGTGGTTGAACAGCTTAACCAACGTAATGTAGCTTTCATTTTCTCTCGTGAATATGAAGCTGCTGACAGTATTAGCCCTAAACTCCGCGAAAAATTTAATGGTGTATGGATTGCCAATGAGAACCTCACACCAGAGTCAGCAAAACGTATCTTGCGTGAAGATCAGGCAGATGCTGTATCTTTTGGTAAGGCATATATTGCTAACCCAGATCTTTTACAGCGTTTAGAGCAAGATTTGCCACTAAACGAGCTTCAACCAACAACTTTATATGCGAAAGGTGCTGAAGGTTATACAGACTATCCAACACTAGAAGCTTCATAAGATTCTTTGAAATGATGTTTTGCTGACTTCATCCATTTCTGAATTCAGTAAATCGCTTTTCTTGTAATGGTAGAGTTTAGGTATCGAAACTCTGCCATTTTTTCTATCTATGTTATATTTTCCCCAGTTTAAAACTTTGATGATTTGAGGCAAACCGCTTGGCGACCCCTTTTTGGTACAACACCGCACTCCATTTATTAAAACCTTTTTACCACTGGCGGATAAAAAAACGTGCAGAAAGCCAGAAACTATATCATCAGGAATGTCTGGAAAGATTTGGGCCGTTTGAAACTCCGAAAAATGTGAGAGCAATTTGGTTCCATGCTGTTTCGGTTGGAGAAACCAATGCTGCACAGCCTTTAATCGAGCATTATCTTAAACTTGGCCAGCCTGTATTAGTGACCAACACAACGAAAACAGGACAGGCACGTGCCAAATCATTATTTTTAAAAGCGCCTTATTTAGATTTATTTCAAGCAGTTTATTTGCCTGTTGACCAAAAACATCTTTTAAAACAATTTTTTGAGTTGTACCAGCCAAAACTTTTAGCATTGGTTGAAACTGAGCTTTGGCCAAATTTAATTGATCAAGCCAAATTACAACAGGTTCCTTGTTTATTATTAAATGCGCGATTATCAGAAAAATCAGCTAAAGGTTATAGCCGCATTTCAGGTCTAACAGCAGGAATGCTGAAACAAATTGACTGGGTATTGGCACAAGATAATGCGACTCGCCAACGCTATGTCGAGCTTGGTTTAGATCAACAAAAAAGTCAGGTAGTTGGAAATATTAAATTTGATATTCATGCACCTGAAGCTTTTATAAATCAGGCTGAGCAATTACAACAACAATGGTATTTGGGACAGCGTAAAGTCCTGACAATTGCCAGTACACATGCGCCCGAAGAACAACAAATTTTAGAAGCGCTTGCACCTTATTTAAAATCAGATCCAGATTTAGTTTGTATTGTCGTACCTCGACATCCTGAACGTTTCGACGAAGTCTTTGAAATTTCCAAAAACTTAGATCTCGTCACTCATCGTAGAAGTATGAATCATAGTATTCATGCCAGTACACAAGTTTATCTAGCGGATAGCATGGGTGAGCTTTGGTTATGGTACGCCTTAAGTCAGGTGTGTTTCGTGGGTGGATCGCTTAATGAACCGGGTGGTGGGCATAATATTTTAGAGCCTATGGTTTTAAATGTGCCGACCGTAATCGGGCCTCGTTACTTTAATTTCCAAACTATTGTTGATGAATTCATTGATGAAAATGGAGTGCTCATTGCCCAAGATGCTGAGCAAGTCGTAGCAATCTGGATGGCATGTTTAGCTGAACCTGATCAGACTCAACAAATGGTTGAGCAGGCGCATAAAGTCTTGCAGCGTAACCAAGGTTCATTACAGAAACATATTGGCGTAATTAATCGGTATTTGGCCGAAAAATCATGAATATCGTTTTGCTAGAACCTGAAGATGTTCAGTCAGAGTTATGGTCAATCCGTTCAAAGCGCCAATTACAGCATTTACGTGAACATCTTGATATTACGGTTGGCCAAAATTTAAAAGTTGGTATTCGTAATGGCGCACGTTATATCACTGAAATTGTTTCGATTAATGAGCATGAAGTTTGTATACGTCCTATTAATGCAGAAGCTGTACCTGCAAAACTTCCGGTTCATTTAATCGTAGCTTTACCAAGGCCCAAAGTTTTACGCCGTTTAATTATGGACAGTGTGACTTTAGGGGTTGAAAGAATTAGTTTGATTCATAGTTATCGTGTAGATAAGAGCTATTGGCAAACGCCATTTTTACA
Source organism: Acinetobacter sp. WU_MDCI_Abxe161 (assembly GCF_025514355.1). NCBI lineage: Bacteria > Pseudomonadati > Pseudomonadota > Gammaproteobacteria > Moraxellales > Moraxellaceae > Acinetobacter > Acinetobacter sp. WU_MDCI_Abxe161. The sequence goes on along the minus strand of NZ_JAHPTU010000006.1, from coordinate 81,909 downwards.
ACAACTCGATAACTATGTAACTTTAGGCCTTGAGCAAGCAGGCGATACGATTGTTCCTGAAATTAAAATATACAAACGCTTTAAACCTTTTGTTGAAGATGTTTTGCCAAGCTTAATTTCAAAGGAAAGCCCCGCTTATGTGGCTCATCCTTATGCCGAGCAAAGTATGCCATTCAATATTCCACATGCGTGTAGCGTAATCGTGGGACCTGAAGGCGGCTTTATTCCTTATGAAGTTGATTTGCTCACAAAAAACGGCTGCCAAGCTGTGAGCTTAGGCAACCGTATTTTAAGAACTGAAACGTCTATTTCTTATATTTTAGGTCGTCTCTTTAGTTGATGTTTCTGGGGTTAAAAGTGGCTGGTTGGCAGCCATTTTTAATTCCTGAATTGGGTAAGGAATATTAATATCGTTGTCATTGAAAGCTTGTTTTACTTGAGCTTGAATTGTACTGATAGATGACGACATATCTGTTTCAGTGGTATCAACCCACCAACGTACAGTCAGGTTAACCGAGAAATCTGCCAAAGCTGTAACGTTAACCGAGAAAGCCGGTTGACTGAGTACATTTCGGTCATTATTAAGAATATCTAAAATGATCTGCTTGGCTTTTTGTTCGTCGTCATCATATCCAATTCCGACTACAAACTCGCAGCGTCGTTGTTGATAAGCTGTATTTACAGTTAATGCACTCGTATAAACAGTGGCATTTGGAATAACGATACGGCGTCCATCTGGTGAGCGTAAGAATGTTGCACGAATTTGAATATCTTCAACAGTTCCTTCAAGTGAATTCACCACGATTGAATCACCAATACGGAATGGTTCACTTAATAAAATCAAAATACCTGAGAGCAGGTTTTGAAAAATATCTTTAAATGCGAAACCAATTGCAACCGAACCAATCCCAAGTGCACTCATGAGTTGTCCCGGCGTAAACCCTGGAATCATGATGACGAGTGCAATTAAAAATCCAAAAAATAAAATTGTTGTGCTACCGACACGGTTTAAAACAAGAACCAGATTTTGACGCGTGTAAGAGCGATTTTCTAAGGTTTTACGAACAAAGAATTTAAATAATTTGGTGAGTAGCCAAAAAATAACGAAGACGATAATCGCAATACAAATATAAGGCACACGCTCCCAGAAGCTATCCACGATTTTATCAATGGTGGTATAGGCATCATGATACTTTTCAGTATGGGCTAAAACCGTTTGTGTGGTTTTAGTACCTGCTTCTTGCAAAAGTTCGCCTGTATTTTTTGCAACATCCGTTAAGGAGTTTTGTTCATCAGCCACGACAAGTCTCTATTTAAAAAAATGATGAAAGCGATGATCGGCTTTCATTATAGTAGGAGATAAAATGTGCGCCTACTATAATGAGTTCATCTAAATAATAAAGTGTTTTTTAATTAAAAGTATTCCGTTCCTTTTTGTAAGATTTGTGACGGAGTTTCTATAGTATCGGTACCAGAGAAGTAGTAAAAAAAGCCTGCGGTAGAAATAAGGCTAATTAAAATAGCCAATAAAATAAACCAAGCCATAAGTTTTTCTATAAATGTAGATGGTCGAGCTGGACCATATTCGTTGGGACCCGCTGTACCTGATGCAAGCAGTAAATAAATCATAAAAAAGAACTGAACAACTGGAATGAATAATAGCAAACCCATCCAGCCACTTTTATTTAGATCGTGCAAACGTCGAACAACGAGAACAATATTTAAGTAAATCAGAAATATCCAAAAAGCCCAGACGATCAAGGCACTAACACCAGAAAGAGAGCTATAAAACTCAAAATTAAATAGATTGCTTGAAAGCTGAAAACTTCCAAGAAATGAAGCCAAAATGAAATAGCCCACGAGAGTGACTAAATAAATCAGCCCATAACCGCCTAAATAGCTCATGCGATTAAAGCGCCCATGAATTGAAAACGGACTATCTTTTAAAGGGAGTTGCGGTGGGCGTGAAGAGCTAGTTTGGGCAAACATATTATTTTATTCCTGAGTTGCATATGAGAGACAAAATAATCTTTGTTGATGATCAAAACCATCAAATCTTGAAAAAATTATAAAAGTAAAAGCTATAGACAAATGTTTTAAATCAACTTAATTTTATAAAAATGTTCATAATTTCGTATGCTTGAGTAAGTGGTTAATATATGACCAAAGTCGCATTGTCTAGGCTTTGAAACAGTCATCATACTGAAAAGGCATACAAATAAGATCCAGTAAAATAATAGCCACAGTCTCGAGATGGGATGCACAAGATCAAGGAAGTTGCGTATGAATGAGATCTATCCAGTACCAGAGGAATTTAAAAAGACAGCTCGTACTGTTGAAGCAGACTACTTTAAACGTTATCAACACTCTATCGAGAACCCAGATGAATTCTGGGCAGAGCAAGCTAAAATTGTCGATTGGATAAAGCCATTTACCCAAGTTAAAAATACGAGTTTTGACAAAGACAATTTCAAAATTGAATGGTTTGCTGATGGTGAGTTGAACGTATCAGCAAACTGCCTAGACAGGCATCTTAAAGAACATCCACATAAACCTGCAATTATTTGGGAAGGTGACCATCCTTCTCGTCATAAAATCGTTTCTTATAAAGAATTACACGACGAAGTCTGCCGCTTTGCTAACGTTTTGAAGAAATATGGCATTGGTAAAGGCGACCGTGTTGTACTGTATATGCCGATGGTCACTGAAGCTGCAATTGCCATGTTAGCCTGTGCCCGTATTGGTGCTGTTCACTGTGTCGTGTTTGGTGGTTTCTCGCCAGATTCTTTAGCAAGTCGGATTGAAGACAGCCAAGCTAAATTGGTGATTACTGCAGATTCAAGTCTACGTGCCGGTAAACTCTTACCACTTAAAGAAAACGTCGATTTGGCTTTAGCATTGCCGGGCACAGAGTGCGTTGAAAATGTAGTTGTGGTTTACCGTAATGCCAACCCGATCGAAATGAAGCCGGGTCGTGATTTGTGGTATCACCTTATTATTATGGAGGTTGATGCAAACTGTCCTCCAGAACCGATGAAGGCAGAAGACCCATTATTCATTCTTTATACATCAGGTTCGACTGGTAAACCTAAAGGTGTTTTGCATACGACTGGTGGTTATTTAGTTTATGTGGCTAGTACCTTTAAAGAAGTTTTTGATTTAAAACAGGATGATGTGTACTGGTGTACAGCCGATGTAGGCTGGATTACAGGTCACAGTTATCTCATTTATGGACCACTAGCAAATGGTACTACGACCTTAATGTTTGAAGGGGTGCCTCAATACCCAACGTGGGCACGTCTTGGTCACGTAGTTGATAAACACAAAGTCTCGATTTTATATACAGCGCCAACCGCAATTCGCGCAATGATGCGAGAAGGTGATTCGTTTGTACGTGAAAGTAACCGTAGCAGCTTACGTTTACTCGGTTCAGTGGGTGAACCTATTAACCCTGAGGCTTGGAACTGGTATTACAACGTAGTTGGCGAGGGCCGCTGCCCGATTGTTGATACATGGTGGCAAACCGAAACAGGCGGTATTTTGATTGCCCCATTACCAGGTGCAACAGCCCTAAAACCGGGTTCTGCAACACGTCCTTTATTTGGAATTCAACCTGCCATTGTCGATGGTGAGGGCAATGAACTAGAAGGTGCAGTTGAAGGTAATCTGGTGATTAAAGATTCATGGCCGGGCCAGATGCGCACTATTTGGGGAGATCCGGACCGCTTTATTGAAGCGTATTTCTCGACCTTTAAAAATACTTATTTTACGGGTGATGGTGCTCGCCGTGATGAAGATGGTTATTACTGGATCACAGGTCGTGTTGACGATGTCTTAAACGTTTCGGGACATCGTTTAGGTACGGCTGAAATTGAAAGTGCTTTGGTATCACATGAAGCCGTGGCCGAAGCTGCGGTAGTAGGGATGCCACATGATATTAAAGGGCAGGGTATTTGTACTTTTGTGACTTTGCAAGCAGGCGTTCCAGAGTCGGAAGAACTACGTAAAGAGTTAATTAGCTGGGTCCGTAAAGTACTTGGGCCAGTAGCTTCACCTGACGCATTACACTGGGCACCAGCATTACCTAAAACGCGTTCGGGTAAAATCATGCGCCGTATTTTAAGAAAAATTGCAGCGAATGAATTGGATAGTTTAGGTGATACTTCTACCTTGGCTGAACCTGCTGTGGTAGATCAGTTAATCGCCACAGTTTATCCCGATAGACAAAAATAACATTTTAATAAAAAAGCCCCGATAGGGGCTTTTTTATTGGGCTTTATTTAAGACTTTCCTAAAAAGTCAGCAGTATTTTGTACATTTGCAAATGTACTCAGCGCAGTTAAAAAAGCGGTTTGTACGTCTTCAGCTTTTACAGTTTTTCCGTCATGGCTTAAATCGCGAGTTGCGGTTGCATCTGCAATTAAGATCGGTTGATAGCCAAGTTCTTTGGCTGCACGTGTACCTGAATCAATACACATGTGTGTCATCATGCCTGTAATAACGAGTTGCTCAATTTGATGTGCTTTTAAAAGTTCATTTAAATTGGTTTCTAAAAAACTGTTTGGATAATGCTTTGTCACGATCAATGACTCATCGTGAGCACTAAGTTCAGGGTGAAGTAAAACACCGTTAGTATTTTCTTGAAAGAAGCTCGCTTGTGGTGGATTAATATGTTGTACGTAAATGATGGGCAAGTTTTTCTCGCTAAAATATTGTTCAAGTTGTTTTATTTTTTCTAGCGCTTGCTCTGGCCCAACCAATTCCATTTTGCCATTTTTAAAATAATCATTTTGTACATCGATAACTAATAATGCTTGTTTCATGAGATTACTCTTGTTGATATGAGATACAACAAGATTATTCTCTGCTTGAAAAATCGGCTATAGTCAGATGAAAGCATTACCGCTCGTTTTCTTTCGCCATGAAAAATGAATATTGAATTAGACCCGATCGATCTAAAAATTATTGCATTGCTTAAACAAGATTCCCGCCTCACAAATAAAGAAATTGGGCAACGCGTGCACCGGACAGGGCAGGCAGTGGGTGCTCGAATTGCTCAGTTGATGGATGCTGGGGTGATTAAAAATTACACGATTGCCGTGCAGTATTCATATAAACAATTTATTCATTTGCATTTAAATGAACAACGCGCATTTGAAGAAATTGAAAATTTGGTCAAACAATATGAACAAATTGATGAATGTTTTAAAGTCATGGGCAATGCTTGCTATATGATCGTAAGCCATTTTGAACACATAGCATTAAATGAATTTATAGAGAAACTTTCCAAATGGTGCCGTTACTCAGTTGAAACTGTGATTCGAGAAGTTGAGAAATCTTAAAAAATAAAGGCTCCAAGCCGAGTCTTGGAGCCAATAAATTCTTTATTTTTAATTTATTGTTTTTATTATCTTGCGCTGTTTTAACTGGGGTTTTAGGCTGATTTAGCTTGAATTTCTACCTCCTTTTCCTGTTGAAGTTCTAACTGGCGAACAAGTGGTAGAACCTTTTCTCCAAAATATTCCACCTCTTCAATAAAATGTAAGAATCCTGAAAGAATCAAATCAACGCCTACATTTTTAAGCGCCACAATCCGCTCTGCAATTTGCTGTGGTGTACCAATTAAATTGGTTTTAAATCCATCGTTATATTGCACTAAATCTTCAAAACTTGATTTTGCCCAGTTGCCTTGTTGCTCTGGGGAAGCCGCACCCGCTTCGCGAGTTGCATCACCAAACGCATTTACGGCTTCAGTGTTGGCTTTATCAATAATTTCGTGAAGTACTGCTTTTGCTTCTTCTTCGGTATCTCTGGCAATAATGAAAGCGTTTACCCCAATTTTGACATAATGATTATTGGCTTTTGCTTTGGTGCGAATGTCTTCAACTTGTTTTTGAATTTCTTCGACAGTATTACCATTAGTAAAATACCAATCAGATACACGAGACGCCATGTCGCGTGCGGCACGTGAGCTACCGCCTTGAAATACTTCGATATAAGGCTTTTGCAGAGGTTTTGGTTTAAGTGTGTAGTTTTGGAACTGATAGTATTTACCATCGAAACTGTAGTTATCTGTGGTCCAGATTCCTTTTAGCGTACGAATAAATTCTTCAGAGCGAACATAACGTTCGTCATGCTCAGGCCACTCTTCTCCAATGGCATCAAACTCACCTCTGAACCAGCCACTCACCACATTAATGGCAATACGGCCTTCGGTTAGATAATCAATCGTTGCAAGTTGTTTGGCTGCAAGTGCCGGTTTCCAGGGGCCGGGCAGAATCGCCGCAATGACTTTAAGTTTTTCAGTTTTTGCCAGTAATGCATGACTGAAACTTACAGATTCATGTTGGTTTTCTGCCCCGTACCCCGCCGTAAAACGAATTTGGGTGAGCGCATATTCAAAACCATTGTTTTCGGCAGCCTGTGCAAGTCGAACATTGTAGTCATAACTCCAGTCTGTACGTTGTTCGATGTTACTCACCACAAGGCCACCGCTTACGTTTGGTACCCAATAAGCAAATTTAATTGGTTGTTGTAATTGCGTCATGGTTCACTCTCCCAATTCGTTCTTTTTATTTAGCTCTATTGCGCTTAGGCAACATGCGTTAATGATTTGCCAGACTTGTGATGCAAACGGGACTCTGCCGCATCAAGATCTGGTACAGCTGCTGAAGGTAATACTTCTTCTTGTTCAATTTGCTTGTTAATACCAAGCTCTTGATTTGCCTGCTGTGATTTAGGTTTAACCACCTCAGCACGTTTACCTTTTGCTGGTGCCCATTCTAAAATTGGCAATGCACGTGCTACCGCTAAGGTAATACGATCTGATAATTGCTCGCTTTTCACCGTATATTCAGGAGTAAAGTCACGATCGGTCGCATATACACCAATCGGTAAAGTTTGTGCTTGGAAGAAGCTAAATAACGGTCGAAGTTGATGCTCGAGTACCAGCGCATGGCGATCACTACCGCCTGATGCTGCTAAAAGCACAGGTACATCGACCAACGCAGTTTGTTCAACAAAATCGAAGAAATGTTTGAAAAGACCTGTAAAAGAGGCACGATAAACAGGTGTACCTACAATTAAAGCATCTGCTGCTTCAACTGCTGCAAGATCATCTTGTACGCGCTGTGGAAGTTGGTTGCGATAAAATGCACCCCCTAATAAAGGTCCAATTTCGCTTAATTTAATGAAGTGAACTTTAATATCGATTGCTTCGGATAACTCATCAAGAATGGCTTGAACCAGACTTTCCGTTTTAGATGGGGTATTTAAGCCACCAGAAACGGCAACAATATTTAAAGGTTTTGGTGATGTGATACCAGTCATAATTTGGTTCCTAAGCCTAAAACAAGAGATTAGACTTATTAATCAACAACGACGGTAAACTGTAAAATAACGAAATTGGTCAACCTTATCAGTTTTAAATATAAAAGATAAATAGTGGATTTTTATACTTTATTTTTATATTAACCTATTGTTTTTATTTTATATAATTATAGGTGATATATTTTTTATAATAAAAAGGAAGCTTATATAAAAAACAGATTAATTTTGATTAAAAGTTAAAAAACATCTGAAAATCTTGGCTAAGTTCTACATTTATCAACATTTTGCATAAAAATGGATAAGATGAACGTATCTTTCATCTAAATAGTAGGGTTACAATAGGCCATACTTATGCTCAAGATTACTTTAATCGCTTATGAATATTTTAATCGTTGATGATCATCCTTTGTTTCGTCATGCTTTAATTCAAGCAGTACGTTATAGCCTGCCACAGGCACAAATCCATGAAACAGCCTCGGTTGATGAGTTTTATGAGCGTTTGGAAAATGGGGCAGAACCTGATCTAGTATTACTCGATTTAAATTTACCGGGTGCTTCAGGCTTTTCGGCTCTGGTTTATGTAAGAGCACAGTATCCATCTATTCCGATTATTGTTGTTTCTGCACATGAAGAAACTTCAATCATTCAGCGTGCAATTGCTCATGGTGCGATGGGTTATATTCCTAAGTCGGCTCATCCAAGTCATATTGGCGAAGCGATTCGTCAAGTCTTAGAAGGTGATATCTGGTTACCACCTAACTTGCCATCTAATCTTAACCTTGACCCAAGAGCAGCAGATGAAACTGCTTTAGCTGAACGTATTCAATCTCTAACACCTCAGCAATTCCGTGTTTTGATGATGGTTGCGGAAGGTTTGTTAAATAAGCAGATTGCATACGAGCTTGATGTTTCAGAAGCAACGATTAAAGCCCACGTAACGGCTATCTTTAGAAAATTAGGTGTGCAAAACCGTACACAAGCCGTATTGGCTATTAGTGCACTCAATATTGAAGATAAGAAAATCTAAAAAGAAAAAAGACCTCGATTGAGGTCTTTTTTATGGGTGTCATTTAAGCAAGGCAATCTTGCTTAGGTGTTAGGCTGTCGCAGTACAACGGGTTAAGTGCACATTGCAAATCATCAATTTGTTCTTGAGTCACATAGCCTTTCATTTTTAAATATTCAGCCACACGGTCATCACGTAAGCTTAGGAAGGCTGCATCATAAACACCTAAATCAACAAACAGAGCAGCTGTTTCTAGGCTGTTGAAACGATCCAAGAAAATATCATTGCCATACATCAAGAAGATATGGTCAAGTTTTGCTTTTTCATCAACATGTAGTCGTTCAGCAAGTTGATGTGGAGGTGTCTTAATAAAGAGCAAGTCAGAAAGCTCATCAAACTGAGTCATATCTAACTGGTTTTCGCCGAGTTTGACATGACCAAGCCAAGCTTTGAAAACCAAAACCGCACCGCCACGGAGTAGCATGCTCCAGATTTGATGACGTGTGTCATGGTCAAGATTTTCACTTTCAGCACTAAGAACTTTTAAGAAGTTTTCTTCTTGTTGTGCCAATTTATCAAACAAGCCTAGTCCTTGCGGATGATAAGCCGCAGGTGCAAATACATCAAAATTTAGGTCGTGGAATACATTGAGTGCGAGGGGGACAGCAGACTGATAAATTGTATTTAACGCTTTGATATGTGCTTCATTAAGTTTGCTGTGAGGGAAAATACTTTGCCAATCTAGTTCAGGAAGTAAAGCATTGGCACTGTATTGACGATAAAACTGTTGAGACGAAAGTTGGCCTTGTGGGCTGTTATCAGAAATATTCATGGCAATTGTCCTTTGCATTAATTCGTGAGCAGGGGTGCTTAATATGGAAATGGGTTATAAAAAATATCGGTACATAGAATAAATTGGTTTTGAATATTTATGTGTCATGAAGAATGCAAGTAGAATACGACTAAAGTCGTATATGGTTGTTTTTATATAATTATAATTTTAAAAAACAGTTACTTATGAAATTGTAACTAAGTATACAAGTGTTCACTTACAAAAAAGGTGGGCTTTGCCATAGAAAAAGAGCTATTGGAAAGTTTAGCCAATTATTTAATAAGCAAAAGTAGACTTTTTGAGCAGTTCTGCCTATTGGCTTAAATTAGACCTATAATTTTTGCCAAAAATCTCTCCCAAACTTACTAAGGCGTTGGGAGAGAAAAAAATTAATCTGTTTCACTGGCAATTTTAAGACCCGATAACCATGCTCTTAAAGAAGCGGGTTTAAGCGGTTTTTTAAGTAAAACGATATTCAGTTCTTTCAATTGTTGAGGTAACTCTGGATGGGAGTCTGCTGTAATGAGGGCAACCGGAACATCATGTTGACGATTTTGCAAAATAAAATCGACACCGAGTTGGTTGTTATTTAAATGCTGATCGATAAGCCAGACTTGAATATTCTCTTTTTGAATAATTTTAAATGCTTGTTCGGGTTCAGTGGCTTTAAAAACCTCGTAGCCCCATCGACCTAATAAGCTACTCATGCCCTCAAGAATTGTTTCATCATTGTCTAAACATAAAATTCGATAGGCTTTAGTTTTTAAAGGCACTGCTTGTACGGTTGGCGTGACTATTTTTGGAGCTGCTACCACTGGAACCTCAATCATAAAGCAAGAGCCTTTATCGAGTTGTGAGTAGACATGAACCGGATAATTCAACAAACCAGTCATACGCTGCACGATAGCAAGTCCCAAACCTAAACCTTGCTCACCCCAAGGTGATAAATGTCCACAGCGTTCGAATTCTTGAAATAGTTTAATACGTTGCTCTTCGGCAATTCCGGGGCCTGTATCCCAGACACCAATTCGAATATGACCAGGTTTTTGAGCAGAACGTAATACACCAACAATCACTCGGCCTTTGGCTGTATAGCGCAAAGCATTACTTACAAAGTTTTGAATAATGCGTCGAATCCACTGTGGATCTGTATCAATCCAGAACGATACATCATGAACTTTTAATGAAATATTTCGCTGTGCAGCAATTGATTTGAACTGGAGTTCAAGATCGCTTAATAAATCGTGTAAAGGATAAGGCTGTCTTTTGGGTTGTATGGTGCCGCCTTCCAAACGTGCAATATCGAGTAGGGCAGAGAGCATACTTTCTGCGCCATACAGAGCACGGTCAAGTTGCTGCAAAGTTTGACGATCTTCTTCAGTTGCGATGCTTTGTTCAAGAACCGTACTAAACAAACGAGCAGCATGCATAGGTTGTAATAAGTCATGACTGGCCGCTGCAATAAAGCGGCTTTTCGACATATTGGCCATATCGGCTTGTTCGCGTGCAAGCTGTTGCTCGCTTAAGGCGTCGGCAAGTTGTTGTGTTCGATCTTTTACGCGTGCTTCAAGTATTGCCTCATTCGCACGGAAAGCAGTAATGTCGGCAAACGTTGTAACGAAGCCTCCACCTGAAATAGGATTACCACGCATTTGAATAACGCGCCCGTCTTTACGGATTCGTTCAAATTCATGCGCACTTCCGACTTTCATCCAGTGTAAGCGTTTACGAACATGCTCTTCGACTGAACCGGGGCCACATTCGCCGCGTTCAGCGTTATAACGAATCAGATCGGCAATTGGACAACCCACATAGACTAAATCTTTAGGGTAGCCAAACAATTTTAAATATTGGTTATTCCAAGCCACCAAACACATATTTTTATCGACCACACTTACCCCTTGGGTCATGTGGTCAATCATGGTCATCAGCAGGTTTTGATTAAACCGTTGCCATTGTGAGGCTTGGTCTAAAATATTGGCGACTTGGCCTAATGCCAAACCATTGTTAATCATTGCTGTCGTCAGCAACGTACGTGCAGAAGCAGCCCCGATAATGCCAGCTAGATATTGCTCGGTGAATCGCCACCACATGCCATTGGCAATACTATTCGGATTGAGTGTGAGATGATTTTGCTCACAAAAGTTCTCAAACGCTTGTGTTGTGGGTTGCTCACCCGTAATTCTTTTAGCAAGGGCGAATAGATCGCCTACTTTTAAACGTGCAGCATCGTGTGGTAAATAGGTCAAATCGGTAGACGTATGCGGTGATGGCAAAGGCTTAGTTTCATAATAGAAAAAGCTTTCTGCCTGTATTTGTTCTGCCACACTTGGGCGGTAAAGTTTAGAAATCCAGATATATAAAACAATATTTAAACCAAGTGACCAGATTACGCCGTGTGTAAGTGGAGCAAATGATTCAAAACCAAAAAGTGACTCTGGACGTAAGGCATTAATTCCAAAAGGCCCAAAAAGTAAAATACTTTGAGCTGTGTCCTGATAGATCTCTGGCAAGCTACGTAAAATCGTTGGAAACAGTAATGTGTAACTCCACATTAAGAATCCAACAATAAGACCAGCATAGACACCTTGGCGACTTCCGCCTCGCCAATACAAACCGCCAATGAGAGCAGGTGCAAACTGGGCAACCGCACTAAATGCTAATAAACCGAATACTGAAAGTTGATTAATATCATTAAAGAAATGGAAGAATAAAAAGCCAAGAAGCATTACTGCGACAATACTAATACGACGGCTAAATTTAAGAACTTTCGGTAAGTGTTTATCGTGTCGTGAAAGTAATTTGAACCGCCACAGGGCAGGCATAATCAAGTCGTTACTGAGCATGATAGACAAGGCAACAGATGAAACCAGTAACATGCCGGTGGATGCAGAGAACCCGCCTAAAAAGGCCAATAGGGCTAACCATTCTTGGTTATAACTCAATGGTAATGAGAGTACTGCAACATCGGGCACTGTTAGGAATTTTGGCGCTGCATGTAAAGCCCAGCTTGCAATCGGGATAATAGCTAGAATCGTTAAAATGAGATAAGCCGCAAACCATTTACGTGCACCGCGAATATGCTTTTCATCGCGTAATTCAACAACAGCTACATGGAACTGACGGGGTAAACAGATAATCGCTAGTCCTGCCAATAATGTCTGAATCCAAAAAGTTTCAGGGACCCCAAATAATTGAACTTCCTGAAAGGTTTGGTTTACGTCGGCTGTAACTTGAACTAAGTTCGCGGGTGCTTCAAAAATAAAAAATAAAGCGACACAAATTAGCGCGAATAATTTTACAAAAGATTCAAAAGCGACAGCTAACATGAGGCCGCCATGCTGTTCGGTGTTTGCAATTTGCCTTGTACCAAAAATCATGGCTAAGATTGCAAGGACACTGGTTAAAAGTAAAACGCTATTGGTGGTCGTATGAATATGAGCATTCTGCTCCAATATGACTGATGTACTTAAGGCAATTGCACGTAACTGTAGGGCGAGGTAGGGAATAATCGCAATAACTGCCAAGATCGTGACCAGCGATGCCAAGACGCCACTTTTTCCATAACGTGCAGCAACAAAATCGGCAATTGATGAAATCGCGTGATGCTGACGCACTCGGCCTAAGCGTCGCCAAATGTCATAACCAAACCAGACAAATAATAGTGGCCCTAAATAAATCGGTAAGAAAATAACACCTTCTCGGACGGCAGCCCCAGTTGCGCCGTAAAATGTCCAAGATGAGCAATAAACACCTAAGGTCAAACTGAACAAGAACATGCGGCCACGTGTACTTAAACGGCTGGCATGCTTTTCACCAAAGAAAGCACAAATAAATAAGAGTGCGATATAGAGGGTGAGTACCCCGATAATCAGCCAGCTGTTCATATGACCCACATGATTAAAACCTTATGCCTATCATACCCCAAGCCGAAACAAAGCTATAAATTGATTAAATTTTAACGACCAAAGTCTAAGTTACGAATTACACATAATTTTGGTAGTTTTAGGCTTAGAAACTACTATTAAAATGGCGGCCACGGTTGGCAGCATGTAAGGAGTTTGGTTATGGATCAAAGCCAAGTAGAAAAGATTCTACACAATCCAAAGTTTCAGAAAATGGTCAAGAAAAAAAGTGCATTAAGCTGGACGCTCACAATCATTATGTTAGTGCTTTATGTGGGCTTTATGCTACTTGTTGGCTACAACAAAGAATTTTTGATGAGTTCATTTAGTGGTGGTGTAACGACATGGGGGATTCCACTAGGCTTAGGAATTATCGTTTTATCTTTCCTACTGTGTGGCGTGTATTCCTATATCGCAAACAATACCCTTGACCAGTTGAGTGAAGAAGCGTTGAAGGAAGTTGAAGCCATCACGCATGAGAAAGGATTACACTAATATGAAATGGAATTCATTAAAAGCGAAAGCCTTATTGGCAGCAGCATCGCTATATTCAACTGTTGCTATGGCAAGCCCGGACTTAGGTGAAGCTGAGCAACAAGCCACCAACTGGCATGCCATCATTATGTTTGTCATCTTTGTGGGTTTCACTTTATTTATTACCAAGTGGGCGGCAAAACAAACCCAATCAGCACAAGATTTCTATACCGCAGGGGGCGGAATCAGCGGTTTCCAGAACGGATTGGCAATTGCCGGTGACTATATGTCAGCTGCATCTTTCCTCGGTATTTCCGCGATGGTATTTAGTTCGGGTTTTGATGGCTTACTTTATTCTCTTGGATTTATGGTAGGTTGGCCAATCGTTTTATTCTTGGTTGCAGAGCGTTTACGTAACCTCGGTAAATACAATCTTTCAGATGTAGTGTCATTCCGTCTCGAAGAAAAACCGGTCCGTACCTTAGCTGCCTTAAGCTCGCTTGTTGTTGTTGCATTTTACTTGATTGCTCAAATGGTAGGAGCGGGCCAGCTCATCAAATTACTATTTGGTTTGAACTACAATATCGCTGTCGTGATCGTTGGTCTATTAATGATGGCATATGTGATCTTTGGTGGCATGTTGGCAACGACATGGGTACAGATCATTAAAGCGGTTATGTTGCTTAGCGGTGCGACTTTCATGGCATTCATGGTGATGAAAGCGGTTGGTTTCAGCTTCAGCAACATGTTCACTCAATCAATTGAAGTATTCAGTAAAGTTCATAGCGTAAGCTTTGAAGAAGCTGCAAAAATTATGGGTCCGGGTAAACTTGCCGCAAACCCGATTGATGCATTGTCTCTTGGCTTAGCACTCATGTTTGGTACAGCGGGTCTTCCACATATTCTTATGCGTTTCTTTACTGTAAAAGACGCAAAAGAAGCGCGTAAATCAGTTGTTGTTGCGACAGGTTTCATTGGTTACTTCTATCTTTTAACTTTCATTATTGGTTTCGGTGCGATCCTTTTCGTATCAAACAACCCACAGTTCCTTGATGTTGCGAAAATGGCAGTATCAGGCAAGCTTGAGCTTGTTGGTGGTAATAACATGGCAGCCGTGCATTTAAGTGACGCTTTAGGCGGTGACTTATTCATGGGCTTCATTTCAGCAGTAGCGTTCGCAACGATTCTTGCTGTTGTTGCTGGTTTAACACTTTCAGGTGCATCTGCAATCTCACACGACTTATACGCTAACGTATTCAAAAAAGGTCAAACGACTCCCGCTTCAGAACTGCGTATGTCAAAAATTGCGACACTTGGTTTAGCAATCTTTGCCATGATTTTGGGTATCTTGTTTGAAAAACAAAACGTCGCTTTCATGGTGGGCTTAGCATTCTCTGTGGCATGTTGTGCGAACTTCCCGATCCTTGTTCTTTCAATGTTCTGGAAAGGTTTAACCACTCGTGGTGCGGTAATTGGTGGTGTAGTTGGTCTTGTAACAGCAGTGGTACTTATTATTCTGTCTAAAGCAGTTTGGGTAGATACCTTAAAAATCTCTGATACACCAATCAACCCGTTCAACGGCCCTGCATTATTTGCGATGCCATTATCATTCCTGTGCTGTTGGTTCTTCTCGGTGACTGATAACTCTGCACGTGCTAAAAAAGAGCGTGCTGCATTCGATGCCCAATATGTTCGTTCAATGACAGGTATCGGTGCTTCTGGTGCGTCAGACCACTAAAATCAATACTAATAAATATCTCATTAAAAGCCCTTAGGGGCTTTTTTTGTTTATCTTATATACTGAGATGAAAGAGCTTTTTAATAAAGAACAACTTGTTTATCCTATTTTTTGTACAGTATGATTTTCTATAATTCAAAATATAACGAAAAAGGAAAATAATTAAATGCGCTCTATTATCGAGTTCTGGGCGAGCTTTCGATTGCTACCTTCTGCGTGGCTGTTGCTGGTTCAGTTTGTTTTATTGATCTTAGCTATGCTGACTTTTAACGATGCCTCTTATCGAACTCTCACTTGGGCGTTAGGAGTACTTGCCTTACTCATTATTGCCAAAGTGATTCGCCAAACCCCAATGTTTAATTTTCTGGGTCTAAGCTTTGTCAGTGGAGCGATTATATCTTCGGTCTTTATTTTATTGGGCTATAGCAATTTAGCGATCCAGATATTTGCTCATAGTTGTGAAGCGTTAGCTTATTTTTCGGCTGCGTATGGTTTATTTCGTTATATGTTTGCTGACCGATATTTAACAAGGGATGAATTATTTGCAGCCGCTGCAGTTTTTACTCTGCTTGCTTGGGGCTTTGCATTCCTCTACAACATTTGTCAGTTATTAATTCCTACTAGCTTCCAAAATCCAAATAATGCTCATCATTTACAGACGTGGTTAGATCTACTCTTCCTGAGTTTTAGCTTACAGTCAGCGACAGGCTTATCTGATTTAATGCCGCTTAGTCCGCCAGCACGCGTTTTAGCGATGTTACAAATGTTTTGCGGCGTGATGTATCTCGCTTTGATTGTTACACGTTTGATTGCTCTACAGTATATTGCTCATCCGCCAAGGAGAAATACCGACAAATAAAGAAGAGGGTGTTTCAATTTGTTTACACCTTTGTAACTGCAATATTATTTAAGTTTATTTAGAGTATTATCGGCTTTCTCTATTGAAAGATTTAAATTGGTTCATTCCGTGAATATCTCTATTGGCTTAATGCCTGTCACTTTTCATTAAAATAACATGGAGGAGTTATGCCTTCCAAACAACCAGGTTGGTTCGCAAACGTTAATCCTAACGTATTTTTTGGTACGGTCATTATCATTGCCTTATTTTTAGCAGTTGTGGTGATCGCCCCGAGTTCCTTTGAACTTCTAACGCAGCAATTAAAACAATGGATCACCGATTCATTTAGCTGGTTTTATGTTTTATCTGTTGCCTTCTTTCTCATTTTATTGATTTATATCGCCTGCTCATCAATAGGCCGGATTAAGTTAGGGCCTGACCACAGCCAGCCTGAATATAATAATGGGTCTTGGTTCGCCATGCTGTTTACAGCAGGGATGGGAATCGGTCTAATGTTCTTCGGGGTTGCCGAACCCGTCATGCATTATGTTAATCCACCGAGTGGGGACGCCCAGACTATTGATGCAGCTCAGCAAGCACTCAGAGTAACCTTCTTCCACTGGGGCTTACATGCATGGGCAATTTATGCAGTAGTCGGATTGGCATTGGCTTATTTTGCTTATCGACATAATTTACCCTTAAAGACCCGTTCAGCACTCTATCCGCTCATTGGTAAAAAGATTTATGGACCATGGGGCGACAGCATCGATATATTCGCGACCATTGGTACGGTATTTGGTGTAGCGACTTCTCTCGGGTTCGGTGTAACTCAGATTAACTCTGGTTTACATTATTTGTTCGGTGTTGAGCAAAGCACCCATATTCAAGTTTTACTCATTATTTTTGTGAGTATCTTAGCTTCCTTGTCTGTATTCCTAGGTCTTGATAAAGGGGTTAAACGCTTATCAGAGCTAAACTTAGTCTTAGCCTTAATTTTATTAGCATTCGTTTTTATCGCTGGTCCAAGTATCTATTTACTTCAAACCACTATTCAAAACACTGGGCAATATATCTCTAATCTTTTTACCATGACATTCAATTTATATGCTTATCAGCCAAATGGATGGATTGGTGGTTGGACAATTTTGTACTGGGCTTGGTGGATTTCATGGTCACCATTCGTGGGAATGTTTATCGCAAGGGTTTCACGTGGTCGTACTATTCGAGAGTTTATCGTAGGAGTTCTGCTCATCCCGACAGGTTTTACGATTATCTGGATGGGCTTTTTAGGAAATGCTGCGTTATTTAGTATTATTCATGAACATCAAACCACTCTCATTCAGGCTGTTCAGCAAGATTCCTCAGTTGCACTATTTGAGTTTTTAGGTCACTTGCCATGGTCAGGTGTCATGAATATTTTGGCTACTATTTTAGTCGTTTTATTCTTTGTAACTTCTGCTGACTCGGGAGCATTGGTCACCGATTATCTAACAGCAAAAACTGAAAACTCACCTACTTGGCAGCGTTTGTTCTGGACGGTGCTGATGGCTCTACTTGCCATTATCTTATTGCTAGTCGGTGGTTTAGCCGCGTTACAGTCTTCAATTATTATGAGTGCATTGCCGTTTACTGTGGTCATGCTTTTAATGAGTTGGGGATTGATAAAAGCATTGCATCTTGATGTCACCAAAATGACAGCCATTCAGGAAGCACGCATTACTCCACGTGCTATTCATAATCCACGAAGCTGGCAACAGCGTCTCGGATTAATCATGCACTATCCTCATAGTGCAGAAGAAGTAAGAGAATATATTGAAAAGCAAGTAAGTCGTGCGTTTGAAAATATTAAACATGAATTTAGACGCCGTCACTTAGAAGTTTCAATTACTCAACTTGAAGATGGAATGCAACTTCGGGTCGATCACCATCATGAAATTAATTTTATTTATAAAGTTGTTTCACGTGAAACAGTGCCGCCAAGTTTTTTAATTGGACGTACTGAAGCTGAAGATGGGCAATATTTCCAAGCTGAGGTCTTTTTAAGAGAAGGTGGGCAAAACTATGACGTAATGGATTGGACTCAAGAAGATTTAATTCAAGACATTATTGATCAATATGAACGTCATTTATATTTCTTAAATATTGTACGAAGTTAATATTTAGCTGTAAAAAAAGGACTCAAATGAGTCCTTTTTTTTAATTCGATTTCTAATTTAAATTAGAAGCGAACTTTAGCATTTAAGCCGATAGTTTGTGTATCGTAGCTAGACTTTTTAACGTCAGCTTTCATGTACGATGCACCAACTGCTACAGCTGGAGTAATGAAGTAGTTTACGTTACCACCCCAAGCTTGACGGAATTCACCAAGGTCATTGCCTTTGATGTCAGCTGAACCATCGTTACCAATGAAAGACGCGCCAACGCTTAACTTAGGAGTTAAGTAAAGGTCAGTTTTTAAACCATATTGGTTTTCTTGACCGAAAGCACCAGCAGCTTCAAAACCGATTGCCATGTTAGTTCCATCGATTGGACCTACATATTTAGCACGAGCTGTAACAGCATCTTGGTCGTCTTGGATCGCAGCAGTTTGGTTCACAGCAGAGTAGATACCGTTGCTGATGATGCCAAAGTTGTCTAAAGCGAATTGGTTAGCAACGCTTGTATAACCAACAGTCATCAAGAAGTTAGGTAACAACATAGCACCAACTTCTAATGCATAACGGTCACCGTTGTCATCACGAGAGATAGCGTTTTTACCATCAACATCAGTGTGGTTATAAGTTGCGCTAGCGTATACAGGAAGGTAAGGAGTAGGAACGTAAGCCTCACCTTTAACACCGTATGTACCAACGTGGTAGTTTAAACCGTTGCTTTGGTCATACTGTTGGTAGCTATAACCTAAAGATACGCTAGAAGCTTGGTTCAAGAAAGCTGCTTCAGCTAAAGGACCTTTAGCGGTATCAACATTTTTTAAATAGAATGTACCAGCAACGTCACCAGTGAAGTTTTTATCATTTGCAGTTGTGTCAACGTATTCAGATTGACCTTGAACTTCAAATTGATAAGCATGAGCACCGGTCATGGCTAATAATACAGCAGTGGCTAAACCAAGTTTTTTCATAATCATTTCCAGCATTAACAAGAGATAAAGCTGGGGTCATTGTATTGTAACAATTTATGAAGTCAATAATGTAGGAAAGGTAATGTTAAAGATATTTGACACTTATGTTAAAATTGGTGAAAAACTAATCAAATGAAAAGTGAATTGTCAACCTGATAAAAAAATGAACATTTACAATAAGCTAATAATTATATTTCATTATGAATTAAGAAGTAAATATTAAAAAGATATTACAATTGCAATTGGAAAAACTGATTATATTGATCGGTTTTAACATTAACAAAAGTATCGCTTTGTTTACAAAGTGAGTAAAAAATAGCCATTTTATTATCTAATTTGTTTTATTTTGAGGAATAGTTAACAATATTTAGATTAGTTTAGCTAAAAAATTTAACTATTCTTAATTATTATATAAGTGAATAAAGTAAAAGAAATCTCTATTTTAAGTCAAAAAAACGATTAAAGTTTTAATTCTGATTAATTTAATCAACTTTACAAAAGTAGAGATAAATCACATAATTCAATGGCAAAGTTCACTGCCTAACGTTTTTAGGATTTAAAGTGCTTGCCCAGATACGATGTGTATATCACATCAGATTTTACGAGCTCAGCTTTCCCCAAGGTTGAGCTTTTTTTTATCTATAAGAAAATCTAAAAATTCTAATAAAAATTATGTGAAATTTATTTTAAAACATTTGGTCAAAAAGAACCCAGCTTAAAGAAGCTGGGCAATGGATGCTGGGAGAAGCATCCAAGAGGACAAGTGAATATGTTTGATTATCATCACCAAAACAGTTTAATCTGTAAAATGGAGTTTTTTTATAAAAATTATTCAATTTTCCGATTCTGTTTATTAATTAAGCTTACGGTATGTAGAGCTCTTATAATTATTAAGAAGAGAAAAGATCAGTTTATTGATGAAATTTTAGTTATTAAAATGCTAGGATAAATTTAAGCCTAATTTATATCGCATTAAAAATGGCAGGGCATTTACGGAGTATCAGCTAGAAATGGCAGGATTACGTTCAGAACATATTAGTAATCGACTGTTCCTTTTCATGCTGGTCATTATTTTGTCCTTATTATTCATGGCAATACCTCTTATTGTGGGAAGCTATCAGGATTATATAAAAACTAGACAAGCTTTAGCTGAAATAAAAAGTTTAAGAGCAGTGGCAGATATTGCTTATAAAATTTCTAAGGAACGTGCTCCTGCTAACAAAATGATGTCGAGTACTCCTGAGGATTTATTAAAGAATCAACAAGAATTAAAAAAATTTCGTTTAATTGTCGATGAGCAAATTGATTCAAGCATTCTTATTTTAAAACAAGCGGGTTATGTTTCATTAGCTAATGAGTTGCAAACCAGTTTAAAGGAAAATATTAGACAAGCGAGAGCTGTCGTTGATTATTATGGTGAAACTCCCTATGCAGCAAGGACTTCCGTTCAAATGGATAATGCTATTTTAGGGATGTTTGGCGCATGGGATCATTGTAGGGAAATCCTGCAAAAATTGATGTTGCAGTTAAAAAGTAAAGACAGCCGTATTTCTAATTATTTTACGCTTATTATTGTGCTGACTGATATGCGTGATCAAGCTGGACGCATGGCCTCTAACATTATTGCTCCCGTTAGTTTTAATGAAGAGATTCCAAGTAATAACAGGGCACGTTCTCTACAAACTCAGCATCAAGCTAGATATTTATGGATATTAGTCGATACTTTGCAGCCTGAACAGGCAAAAACTCCAGAATATCGTCGATTATATTCACAAGTAAAAACGGAATTTATAAACAAAGGTATTCCAATTGTAGAAAAGCTATTGGAAGAGAGCCAAAAGGGCGAGCCGTATTTTCTAAATGGTACACAGTTAACCGAAGCAATCGTAGGTAAATTTACTACTGTCGTTGATTTACAAACATATATCCTTAATGAAAGTGTGGTGATTGCAAATCAAGAAAATGCGATTGCTCGAAATGATTTCTTTTTAACTTTATTTATTTCTTTAATTTCTTTGGCTACAGCATTACTTACTCTGATATATGCCCAAAGACGTGTATTTTCTCCTTTAATTAAAGCGAGAACTTTAATTTTAGATTTATCTCATAGTTCTGATCATTGTACAGATGACATGCATGTCACCACAAAAGGTGAATTTTTTTCTTTGTTTGAAGCGATAGATCGATTGCAGCGTATGTTACAACAACGAGATGCTTTTGAGTTTCAATTAAAAAATATCGCGAATACGGACCCCCTCACTGGTGTGTCTAACCGTTTAGCTCTATCTGAATATCTAAAAATTGTTGAAAGTTATCCTCAAAAATTTACCCAGACATGTTTGATGATTATCGATATAGACCGTTTTAAACAGGTGAATGACCAATATGGACATATTGTGGGTGACCGTGTCATTGTCAGTATTGCTGAGCAATTAAAACAAAATATTCGAAGTTCAGATTTAATTGTACGTTATGGGGGAGATGAGTTTTTAATATTGCTAGAGCAGGTGCAATTTGTAGATGCCCGTCTTTTAGCAGAGAAAATTCGAATGGCGATTTCTTTAGAAGAGATTGATTTATCTGGATCAGAAGAAAAATTGCATGTGTCTGTCAGTATTGGTTTTGCGATAGGAGCGATGAGTTGGATTGAGCTTTTAGAAAAGGCTGACAACTCACTCTTAAAAGCTAAAGCCAGAGGGCGAAATGCAGTTGAGGGATAAAAAAGCCGGAAATGATTTCCGGCTTTTTATTTTATTGCTTCAACATCGGCTTTAAGAAACGCCCCGTATGGGAAATCTCAACCTCAGCCACTTGTTCAGGTGTGCCTTCAGCAATGATCATACCGCCACCAGAACCACCTTCAGGGCCTAAATCCACAACCCAGTCGGCTGTTTTAATCACATCAAGGTTATGTTCAATCACCACAATGGTATTACCCTTGTTACGTAGCTCATGCAAAATGTCGAGTAACTTGGCAATATCATGGAAATGCAGACCTGTTGTTGGTTCATCCAAGATATATAAAGTTTTACCCGTATCTCGTTTTGCTAATTCACGTGCAAGTTTCACACGTTGCGCTTCACCACCAGAAAGCGTGGTAGCAGCTTGACCTAAACGGATGTAGCCTAAACCTACCTGAGTTAAGGTTTCTAAGCGGCGATGAATCACTGGAATTGCACTAAAGAACTCCGCAGCATCTTCAACAGTCATTTCTAAAACATCAGAAATATTTTTGCCTTTATAGCCCACTTCAAGCGTTTCACGGTTATAACGTTTGCCATGACACGCGTCGCAAGGTACATACATGTCTGGTAAGAAGTGCATTGCGACTTTAATCATACCGTCGCCTTCACACGCTTCACAGCGTCCGCCTTTTACGTTAAACGAGAAACGACCCGCACTATAACCACGAGCTTTTGCTTCTGGTGTTTGTGCAAATAATTCACGAATTGGCGTAAATAACCCTGTGTAGGTCGCTGGGTTAGAACGTGGTGTACGTCCAATTGGGCTTTGGTCAATATCGACAACTTTATCTAGATGTTGAAGACCATCAATCGAGTCAAACTTCTCGGCCGTTAATGTCGTTGCACCGTTAAGCTGTGTTGCAGCCAATGGAAGTAATGTGCGGTTAATCAACGTCGATTTACCCGAACCTGAAACCCCAGTTACGCAGGTCATAATGCCAAGCGGAATCGTTAAATCGACATTTTTTAAGTTGTGGCCACTTGCCCCAGAGAGTTTGATGACCTCATCTGGACGTGGGGATTGAGTACGTTTTTTGGGTACTTCAATTTTGAGTTTGCCCGAAAGATATTGACCTGTAAGAGAATCGGCATGTTTAGCCAATTCATCATAAGTCCCTTCAGCAATAATCACACCGCCATGTACACCAGCACCCGGACCGATATCAATAATATGGTCAGCCGCACGGATTGCATCTTCATCATGTTCCACGACCAATACTGTATTACCTAAATCACGTAAGCGAATCAGGGTTTGTAATAGACGGTCATTATCACGTTGATGCAAGCCAATCGATGGTTCATCGAGTACATACATTACGCCCATTAAACCTGCACCAATTTGTGAGGCTAAACGAATACGCTGTGCTTCACCGCCCGATAAGGTTTCGGCAGAGCGAGCTAGACTTAAATAGTTCAGACCCACACTCACTAAGAAGTGTAGACGTTCACGAATCTCTTTAAAGATTTTATCTGCGATTTCGCCTTTAGCTCCTTCAAGGTTTAAACCTTGGTAGTAGCTTTCAGCATCACCAATCGACATGCGAGTAATGTCAGCAATGGTTTTATCTTTCACACGAACGTTGCGTGAAATTTCATTGAGACGTGAACCATCACATGCATCACAAGCTGCATTAGAGAGATATTGAGCTAAATCATCACGTACATAGTTACTTTCAGTTTCACGATAACGGCGTTCAAGGTGAGGCAAGATTCCCTCAAAGGGTTGTACGCGAGTATGTTTACGGCCACGTTCGTCGATATAGCTTAAATCGACTTTTTCTTTGCCCGTACCTTGTAAGAATTTCTTTTGAGTATCTTTATCTAGCTGGTTCCAAGGCGTATCAAGTTTTAAACCAAAATGATCGGCAACTTTTTGCAGCATCGAATAATAATATGGGCGCTGACGATCCCAACCACGGATAGCACCTTCACTGATCGCAAGGTCAGGATTTGGAATAAGCTTTTCAGAACTAAAATGACTGCGTGTACCTAAGCCATCACAAACAGGGCAGGCACCGAACGGGTTGTTAAATGAAAACAAACGTGGCTCAAGCTCTGCGACAGCGCGATCACATTCTGGACATGAGTGCTTTGCAGAAAAAACGCGATCAGGATGTTCACCATTCATCCATGATAAAACAGCAATATCTCCACCTAAACGCAGTGCGGTTTCAAATGATTCTGCAATACGGTTACCTAAGTCTTTACGCACTTTAAAGCGGTCAACTACAACTTCGATGGTGTGTTTTTTCTTTTTGTCGAGTTCTGGTGGCGTATCAATATCAATGATTTCACCATCTACACGAGCACGAACAAAACCTTGACCTTGTAGTTGTTCGAATAAGTTACTGTATTCACCTTTACGCTCACGAACGACAGGGGCAAGCAACATGAGTGCTGTGCCTTCCTCAAGGTTTTTTACTGCATCGACCATTTCAGAAACAGTTTGCGCAACCATTGGCAAGTCGTGTTCAGGGCAGTAAGGCGTGCCGACACGTGCGTAAAGTAAACGCAAATAGTCATAAATTTCGGTAATCGTACCGACGGTTGAACGTGGGTTGTGACTGGTAGATTTTTGCTCAATCGCAATCGCTGGTGATAAACCTTCAATCGAGTCGACTTCAGGCTTTTCCATTTGCGATAAAAACTGACGGGCATATGCTGAAAGCGATTCGACGTAACGGCGTTGTCCTTCGGCATACAGGGTATCGAAGGCTAGAGAAGATTTTCCTGAACCTGATAACCCCGTAATTACCACAAATTTGTCGCGTGGAATATCGAGAGACACATTTTTTAAATTATGGGTACGTGCGCCTCGAATACGGATATGACTTTGGCTCATAAAACATCTCAATTATGTATTGATGAAAATTTAGGTGTTGTTTGATCAGCCGCAGGGAAGTGTGACTAGGAGTAAACAACAGACCTTATATATGATAACGATTTAAAATTGTTCAAGTGGTACAAAATGATTTAATGCGACAAATTGTGACGGTTAAACGACAATCGACAAAATTTGTTTAAATAAGCAGGTTGTATTTTTAACATTCCTTAGTTCGGATTTCTACTCTAGACAAATTTTAACCAGCAACATAACTTTACTAGACGACTGGTCTAATAGTTGTTTATGATGTACGCATGAAACGATTAAATAAAAGTGAAACCACCCGACAACACATTTTAGATACCAGCTTTGAGCTGGTACTACATAAAGGTTTTGTTGGTGTTGGTTTACAAGAAATCTTAAAGGCTTGTGACGTACCTAAGGGTTCGTTTTATCACTACTTTGCTTCGAAAGAGGCATTTGGCTGTGCATTATTAGAACAATACATGGCTGATTATAAAGTTCGTGTGGAACAACTTTGGCAGCACAGCGAGCGAAGCGCCCATGCCCGTTTAATGGCATTGTGGCAGGCGTGGATTGATGACCCGGTAAATGGCAGTTGGGCTGAAAATTGTTTGATTGTGAAGTTGGCAGCTGAAGTGTCCGATTTGTCAGAAGATATGCGCCAGATTCTCAATGAAGGCGTGCACAAATTAACGCAACGTTTAGCTTTACTGCTTAAAGAAGGGCAACAAGAAGGTTCAATTCCAAAACATATTGAGCCTTTAAAAACTGCGCAAGTCATGTACCAGTTATGGTTAGGTGCTGCTTTACTCACAAAATTGTCGCAAGACAAAGCACATCTCCATCTAGCCCTAGAAACTACTCAACAACTCATAAAACCGATAGAGGAATAAAGCATGCGAAGTATTATCCATCGTAATTTTGGCGAACCTGTAGACGTTTTAGAGCAGGCGGATATGCCAAAGCCAGAACCAAAAGCAGGCGAAGTGCGTATTAAAACCATCATGTCTCCAATTCATAATCATGATGTATGGACAGTACGCGGAAGCTATGGCTATAAGCCGACTTTACCTGCGATTGGCGGTAGTGAAGCGGTTGGTATTGTAGATGCGTTGGGCGAAGGCGTCGAACATATACAGGTAGGTCAACGTATTGCAGTGGCAGCTGTGCATGGCAGTTGGGCTGAGTACTTTATTGCACCTGCTCAAGGACTTATTCCACTTAATAATGAAATTGATGACGAAACAGCAGCACAGCTCATTGGTATGCCAATTAGTGCCCTGATGCTTTTAGATTTTGTTAACGTTCAACCAGGTCAATGGCTCATTCAAAACACGGCGAACGGTGCAGTCGGTAAAACAGTTGCGATGATTGCTCAGGCACGTGGTTTATCTGTGATTAATCTGGTTCGTCGTACGGATGCAATTGCAGAAATGCAGGCATTAGGCATTCAACATGTTGTTGCGACCGATCAACCTAACTGGAAAGAACAAGTTAAACAGATTCACGGTGACCAACCTCTGATTGCTGGTGTAGATTCGATTGGTGGAACCGCAAGTGGTGAAATGTTGCACTTACTCAGTGAAAATAGCTTGCTCGTTTCGTTTGGTAGTATGACAGGTGAAACCATGCAGATTTCATCGGGTGATTTAATTTTCAAACAAGCGACAGTAAAAGGGTTCTGGGCGAGTGTGGTTAATAAAGAAATGCCAGCTGCTCGTAAAAAAGAACTGATTGTTGAGCTATTAACATTAGCGACTCAGAAAAAATTAATCCTTCCTGTAGAAGGTGTATTTAGTTTTGATGAGATTAAAACTGCTGCTCAAAGCGCAACGCAAGGTGCTCGTCAAGGCAAAGTGTTGTTAAAGCCGTAAAATACTAAAAGATCAGTCGAGAGACTGATCTTTTTTCATATCTTTAAAATAAAAAGGAAAATTGTATGATCGGACAAATTTTAATTGCGCTTATCGCAATATTACATGTCTATATTTTAGTGTTAGAGATGTTTTTGTGGGATAAACCTTATGGCATGAAAGTCTTTGGAAATAATGCCGAAAAAGCAAAACTCACTAAAGTGATGGCTCAAAACCAAGGCCTTTATAATGGCTTTTTAGCAGCAGGTTTATTCTGGTCTTTATTGGTTGATGCGCCATTTGCGACATCCATTGCCAATTTCTTTTTAGGGTGTGTGCTGATTGCAGGTATTTATGGCGGACTCACTGCCAGTAAAAAGATTATTTATATTCAGGCAGTTCCTGCACTCATTGCTTTGATTGCTGTTAATTTTCTTTGAAAAGCGCACAATACAGCGTTTTGAGATGGAAACCACCAGATAGGGTCAGCGCATGTGGGCGTTATTTTTAAAGTGTATGTTGGGCGCTGGGGTTGTCCTCCTCATTTCAATTTTATCGAAAAGTAAGGCCTTTTATATTGCAGGCTTGGTCCCACTTTTTCCTACATTCGCTTTGATTGCTC
This sequence comes from Acinetobacter sp. WU_MDCI_Abxe161, assembly GCF_025514355.1. Lineage (NCBI taxonomy): Bacteria > Pseudomonadati > Pseudomonadota > Gammaproteobacteria > Moraxellales > Moraxellaceae > Acinetobacter > Acinetobacter sp. WU_MDCI_Abxe161. Next base: position 54,599 of record NZ_JAHPTU010000006.1, on the reverse strand, counting down.
ATGTCATTGTTTACCAGCAAAAAGGGGCGGAGGCCTTACAAAAAACGGCTCTGTTTGGCCTATGGTCACTTATTCCTTATGCCATTTATTTAGTTGCTGTTTATGTGCTGGCAACGCGTATGTCGATGTGGTCTTGTCTAGGATTGGCAACCCTATGTTGGGTTGTCGCCGCGGCAGGTTTAATTTATGGCTGGCAGCTATTTCAGCATTAAAAGATTAAGAGAATTCCCTTAATCTTTTAAATTGAACTATTTTTATGAATGCTCAACAACACGGGTTTTGAGCATGCCCTCAACTAAATTAATCATCTTTTGGCGAGAAAGAATTCGAGGCAATTGAGACGTCAAATAGTTGTTCCACCCCACCACAACCGTTGCTTTATTCTTCTCTAATGCTCTAACTGTTGTTGACACAACGTCTTCAACTGTAGAGCTTTTCATGCCACTCGTATCGGCATTTGCGACCTGAGTAAAATTGGTTTCGGTATTGCCTGGACAAACTGCCAGAAATTTAACACCCGAAGATGCATATTCCCCTGCAAGCGCTTCAGTAAACTGCAATACAAAAGATTTACTTGCACCATAAACAGCAATGTAGGGTAACGGCTGGAATGCACCTGTCGATGAAATATTAATCATGATGCCTTTTTTGTTCGCAAGCATGTGGGGCAAAAATAAATAACATAAAGACGTTACGCTGCTGATATTAAGCGTGATCATTTCTTGATAGATAGATATAGATTGATCTAGAAATTTAGTCCATTTTCCAAAACCGGCGTTGTTAATTAAAATTTCTACCGATAATTTTCGAGCTTGTACTTCATCAAATAAGCTTTGAGCTGAATTGGGTTGAGCTAAATCTAAAACGATCACCTCAACATTCACTTTATATTTTTTTCTAAGCTCATCTGCTAAATCATTTAGTTTCTGCTCAGAGCGTGCCGTTAAAATTAAATGAATTCCTAAAGATGCAAATTCTTGAGCATAGGCTTTGCCTATTCCTGAAGATGCGCCTGTAATTAATGCTGTTGAGTTTTTAAATAAAGAAAGATGCGCACTCATTTTATTGGTCCGTAATAAAAGAAGTCATTACGATAAACCTTGTCCCTAAGGGCAGAGTCAAGCACTCATTTTGAAAGCTATTTGCAGATTTTAATCAGCTGTTTTAGGCAGAAATCTTATTGGTAATATAAGTCTGAATAATCTCATCTTCCAGTTCTTTTAAATCTTCTTGTAAACGGTTTAACGCTTTTTTTTGCTCAATAATTTGTTGGTTCTTTTTTTGAATAAGCTGCTGTGCAATTTCTACAGGAAAGCGATTATTTTTATATTTTAAAGCTGACAGGTCATAAAGCTCGGAAAGGCTAAATCCAACAGCTTGTGCAAGGCGGATCATCTTAACTGATTTAACATCAATCTCTTCATAAATACGATAATTGCCTTTTCTTTTTGCGACTGGTAGCAAGCCTAATTTCTCATAATGCCGAATGGCTTTAGGAGTGGCTCCAGTTAAAGATGCTAATTCACCGATGTACATATTTATCTCGTATTTTATTGAGAATCGATCAGGTATGAATCATCTGACCGATTCTCTTGAAGTTTTAAATATGGTCTAAACCTAGCCATTGTCTTTGGTGGTAGGCGCTATCCCAAAATAACCATTCAAGTTTTGCACCCATGGTGTAAGCGGCATGCATTTTTTCTAAAGTGTCGGCATCACAACGTGCTGCAACTTTATCTACTGTCGCAATCACATTACGAACCGCTGTATGGAACTCTTCCCCAGCGTAAGTATCAATCCATGCTTGGTAAGGGTTGTTAGGAATTGATTTATTCACAATATCTTTACCCACTTCGGCATAAATCCAGAAGCAAGGTAACAATGCTGCAAGTACGACAGGGTAGCTCTCAGACCAAGCAGTTGCGGTCAAAAATGAAGTGTAATGGTGGCCTGCCAAGGTCAAAGGCGTATTTTTAAATTCTTCTTTGGTTACTCCAAAGTTTTTCATGAAGTCATCATGCAAACTACGCTCCACCACAATCGCAATTTTAGCTGCATCTGAAAATTGCATAATATCGTCAGCCTCGAAAGCTTTCGCAGCTGCAACAGCAAGTACGCGACCATAAGCTACTAAATATTGGGCATCTTGAATGACATAATGACAAAAAGCTTCTTTATCTAAAGTACCGTTAGCAAGTTCCTGATTAAAAGGCAGGTCGAGAATTTTTTGGTATAAATTTAAATTGCGTTGCCAGAGTTCTTGAGAAAAAAGCATAAAACATTCCATTTAAAATAAGACAGCTGAACCGGATTTTAAATCAATTTTAAAATACAAAAATAATAATGATAGATATATCGCAAGAAAATATTTAATGCGATTAATGAGTTAATTAAATATTATAAATTTCTTTATTAAACAGACAGATAAAGGAAGTTGAATAACGGCACAAAACATCATCGTTTTGTGGTTAATTATCGATATAATAGCCGCGGTTTTTAAGAAAGATTAAATTTATTCTTGGTATAGGTCTGATCCATGAAGCATTTCCGATTTTCGATATTTTTTACGGTGGTGTGTTTAGCACTATCCGCGTATTGGGGTTTTACCCACGGACCTGAAGCGGGCGTGTCTACCATGCTTAAAGCTTTAACAATTACAGCCATTTTAGCTGTAATGGAGGTCTCTTTATCTTTTGACAACGCTGTCGTAAATGCATCGGTTCTACGTAATTGGGACCCGTTCTGGAAAATGATCTTTTTAACGGTAGGTATTTTAATCGCCGTTTTTGGTATGCGTTTAGTTTTCCCTGTTGTAATTGTTGCAGTGACTGCAGATATGGGTGTTATTGAAGTGGCTAAATTGGCACTCAATGATCCGAAAACTTACTCTGATCGTTTAATGGCACACCATGCAGAAATTTCAGCTTTTGGTGGAACATTCTTATTATTGGTGTTCTTAAACTTTTTCTTTGATGACGAAAAAGAAACTCATTGGTTTAGATGGCTTGAATCTAAACTTGCGAGTTTAGCTAGCGTACCTGCAATGTCTGTGTTTATTGCTTTAATTGCTTTAATCGTGATGGCTGCTTATGTGGACGAAGTTCACCGCTTAGCTGTGGTTATGGCAGGTATTTGGGGCATTGTGGTTTATATTGGCGTTGAAGTACTCAGTCATTTGTTAGGTGGTGAGCCTGAAATTGATGAAAATGGTAATGCTGTATTACAAGATGGATCAGGTGCTGCTTCTGGTGTGGTGAAAGCAGGTTTAGGTGGTTTCTTATATCTTGAAGTATTAGATGCATCATTCAGTTTTGATGGTGTAATCGGTGCATTTGCGATTACCAGCGACGTTGTCGTAATTATGCTCGGTCTTGCAATCGGTGCTATTTTTGTCCGTTCAATGACAGTTTACCTTGTAGAAAAAGGCACATTAGATGCCTATGTGTTCTTGGAACATGGCGCGCATTATGCAATTGGTGCTTTAGCATTCATTATGATTGCAAGTGGTACTGGCGTACATGTACCTGAAGTTGTCACAGGTTTAATTGGTGTAGCGTTCATTGTTTGGGCTGTTATTGCTTCAATTCAATATTCAAAGCGCGAGCAACAGTCGCCTTAAGCTAATTTTCAGCAAACTTCGATAGAATAAAGAGGCTAAATGCCTCTTTATTTTTTTAAGCCCAAATCGTTATTTTAAATAAGGTGTCCCGTATTTTTAGAAACGAATCGGCTTATAATTTACCTAGTTTGATAACGTGTATTGATATGATGAATGCTTTGGAACGTCGCTCAACTTTTGCCTTAAGTAGTATTTTCGCGCTACGCATGTTGGGCTTGTTCATGATTATTCCTGTCTTTTCTGTAGTTGGACAGTCATATCAATATGCGACTCCAGCACTCATTGGTTTGGCTGTAGGCGTCTATGGCTTAAGTCAGGCGATTTTACAAATTCCATTTAGCTTACTAGCAGACCGTTTTAGTCGTAAACCACTGGTGGTATTTGGGTTGTTACTCTTTGCGGTTGGTGGTGCAATTGCGGGGTTATCTGACACGATTTATGGCGTGATTATTGGTCGTGCTATCGCTGGCGCGGGTGCAGTTTCGGCAGTTGTCATGGCGCTTTTAGCCGATGTGACGCGTGAAGAACAGCGTACTAAAGCGATGGCTGCAATGGGCATGAGTATTGGCCTGTCTTTTGTCGTGGCGTTTAGTCTTGGGCCTTGGCTCACAAGCCTTGTCGGTATTTCTGGTTTGTTCTTTGTGACGACCATTATGGGCTTAATCGCGATTTTGATGTTATTGCTCGTACCTAAAGTAACTCGTCATCATCGTAATTATCAGCAAGGCTACATGGCGCAGCTTAAGCAAGTTATTCAAATGGGTGATTTAAACCGTTTACACGTTTCGGTTTTTGCATTGCATTTATTGCTGACCGCCATGTTTATTTATGTGCCTTCACAACTCATTGAGTTTGCCCATATTCCTCTGGCGAGCCATGGTCTGGTGTATTTGCCACTGTTAGTCATTAGCCTGTTCTTTGCATTTCCAAGTATTATCATTGCTGAAAAATATCGCAAAATGCGCGGGATTTTCTTAACAGCAATTACAGGCATTATTGTCGGTTTACTGCTGCTCATATTTGGCTATCAATCAAAATATGTATTACTTGCCGGTCTAGGTATTTTCTTTATTGCATTTAATGTGATGGAAGCTTTATTACCTTCTTGGTTGTCGAAGTCTGCTCCAATCCAGTCAAAAGCCACTGCTATGGGGGTAAATGCCAGTAGTCAATTTTTAGGCGCTTTTTTTGGTGGCACGTTAGGTGGTCAATTATTGATGTTACATAATACTGCGATTGGATGGAGTGTCTTGGCAGGGATTGCTATAATATGGTTGCTAATTAGTTTTGGTTTAGCTCAGCCGCGGTATTTGTCATCGATTGTGTTGCCATTGCCGCAAGTGCAACAGGTGAATGAGTGGACCACACAGCTATTGGCAATTCGTGGTATCGAAGAAGTTGTGGTGATGCCTGACCAGCAAGTTGCTTATATTAAAGTCGATAAACAGTCTCTAGATGATGCTGCGCGACGTGATTTAACGCAGTTGTTCGGTAAAGAGGTAGCCATTTAAGCATAACTCTTATAAAGTAAAACATAGAAATGTATAGGATGAAGACAGCTAATGCGTGGTGTAAATAAGGTTATTTTGGTTGGTACTTTGGGTCGTGATCCTGAAACAAAAACTTTTCCAAATGGGGGCTCGTTGACCCAATTTTCAATCGCGACAAGTGAAGCTTGGACTGATAAAAATACCGGTGAACGTAAAGAACAAACAGAATGGCACCGTATTGTTTTGCATAACCGTTTAGGGGAAATTGCTCAGCAGTTCTTACGTAAAGGTTCTAAGGTTTATATTGAAGGTTCATTACGTACGCGTCAGTGGACAGACCAAAATGGCCAAGAGCGTTATACAACAGAAATCCGTGGCGACCAGATGCAGATGTTAGATGCTCGTCAACAAGGTGAACAAGGTTTCGCTGGTGGTAATGATTTTAATCAACCACGTTTTAACGCACCTCAACAAGGTGGTAATGGTTATCAAAACAATAACAACCAAGGTGGCGGCTACGGCCAAAACAGCGGTGGTTATGGTAGCCAAGGTGGTTTTGGTAATAATGGTGGCAACAGCCCACAAGGTGGTGGTTTCGCTCCTAAAGCGCCACAACAACCAGCGTCTGCACCAGCTGATTTAGACGACGATTTACCGTTCTAATTAAAGTTTCGAAAAAGGCGAGTTTATCTCGCCTTTTTTATTACTCAATTCCAAGCAAACGTATAATTGCCGTACCCGCAGCTGCCAAGCAAATCACTAATAAAAGCGGTACTTTTTTCCAAACCAAGAACAGTGCTAGGGCCACCCCAAATATTCGTGCGAAACCCGCGAAATGTTGACCTTCAAAAAATGTCGTGGTCACAGCGATTGCACAGAGCAAGACCGTTGCGCCGTTTGAGAGTAAAACTTGGTATTTTTCAGAAAACGAAAACTTGGCACCCAAGTGAAAACCAGCAAAGCGAATGCCATAGGTTCCAATTGCTAACAAACCTATACCCAAAATAATGAGTAATTGTTGATTCATTTCTTTCTACCCCATATTAAGCCAAAAAGTGAAATCAGAATCGGAAGTCCTGAAGCTAAAAAGGGTGTGGTGATCAGTGCTAAAGTAGATCCGGCAAATGCAGCTTTTCGAGTAGATTTATTCTTTAAAGCAGAAAAAGTAAGTGCAATTAAAATCGCTGGGAAAATGGCATCTAAACCGAAAGTTTTCGGGTCTGGAATAGCGCTTCCAATAAAATAACCTGCTGTTACACCGAGCGGCCAACTGAACATGATGCCTATTCCACATAACCAGTACGCAGCCTTTTTCGTTTCGAAATCGGGCTGTGCCATGCCAAACAAAACGCTTTCGTCGTTCATAATGTGAGACCCAAAATATTGAGAATATTTGCCTCGAATCAGTTCATTGACCGCAATACCAAAAGGCAAATGTCTTAAATTGACGAGTAGTCCTGCAACCGCAGCAGCAATTGGGCTACCACCTACAGCCAAGAACCCAATAAAAATAAATTCGGCAGTTCCTGCGAGCACAAATACAGATAGGCAAAGCGGGATCCAGAGCGCTAAGCCATAACTTGCGGCGAGTGAACCTAAAGACATACCAACGACACTCGTCGCTAGACAGACAAAGAAAATCGAGCGGGTGGTGTCTTTACTAAGTTTCTTAATGAGAGCGTATGTGGACATAGCATGATATAACGAACGATTTTCCATTATAATGAATAAGTCTGATTGTTTTGTCAAAACGAACGATCGTTTTTTTTATAGAACGGATGTGGTGAATGTCTCAGCCAATTGAAATTATTGCCAAAGGTTTAAATCGTGAACGTCAAAGAGCAGGGCTTTCTTTGGCAGAGGTTGCACGTCGTGCAGGCGTTGCAAAGTCTACACTTTCTCAATTAGAGGCTGGCCAAGGTAACCCAAGCATTGAAACGCTATGGGCACTTTGTGTGGCGCTGAATATTCCGTTTGCACGTTTGATGGAAGAACCGAGCAATCAGGTGCAAGTCATTCGCTGTGGCGATGGGCCAACGGTGAGCTCGGAGATTGCTAATTACAAGGCAATTTTGTTGGCGACTTGTCCGCCTCATGCGCGCCGCGATGTGTATTTATTGATTGTTGAACCGGGCGAAGACCGTCTTTCTGAACCTCATCCTGTTGGTTCTGTGGAGCACATTATTGTGGTCGAAGGTAAAGCTTTAGTGGGTTTAATTGATGAAGCTGTTGAGCTCGGTGTCGGAGACTATATTTGTTACCCTGCCGATCAGAAACATATATTTAGAGCCTTGGAAACAGGTACAAAAGCGTTATTAATCTCTGAACAAAACTAAAGAATTTCAATCTTATTAAAATAAAAACAAAAAGCCATTTAGCAGTATCTCCTACGAAAAGGGCCAATTTTGCGTATAAATTTTGCAATTGGCCCTCTCTTTTATTACAAAAATGGCTCTCGTTTCTTGAGTGCCGAAACGACAAATTAAAGCCATTGGAAGTATGCATACGGAAGCGCCGGATAAGCTCAGTGAATTTTCTGTTTTAGGAATTGGGCAGAACGGCTAAATTTTTAGGGGATATTTTTTGGCTTCGGAGGTTTTCCGAGACTAGCCGATATCCTCCATATATTAAGGAAAATGATATGGCAGCTCATCAAAATGGTTCTGAAGCCAATCACTCCCAAAGTTTAAAACATGGACTTAAATCACGCCACCTCACCATGATCTCGATTGCTGGGGTTATTGGCGGCTCTCTGTTTGTTGGCTCAGGCAGTATTATCTACAACACCGGCCCTGTGGTATTTTTAACCTACGCATTAGGTGGTTTACTCGTTTGGTTCATCATGCGTATGTTAGGCGAGATGGCCGTTTTAAATCCTGATAGTGGCTCTTTTTCAACATATGCTGACCGTGCGATTGGTCGTTGGGCAGGGTTTTCAATTGGCTGGTTGTACTGGTGTACTCTGGCAATGCTCATGGGTTGGGAAGCCTATGTAGCAGGTAAAATTCTAAACAACTGGTTCCCGTTTATACCGATCTGGGCCTATATGGTCGTGGTGATTGGTGCCTTAGTCGCAGTCAATTTACAAAACGTGAAAAACTATGGCGAATTTGAATTCTGGTTTGCACTCATTAAAGTCATCGCAATTGTTATTTTCTTGGTGATTGGTAGTTTAGCCATCATGCATTTGTGGCCTTGGGGCAATCCGGCTGCTTCTGGTATTAGTAATCTAACCTCTCAAGGCTTTATGCCAAATGGAGGGTCATCCGTTATTACTGCCCTGCTTGGGGTCATGTTTGCTTATATTGGCGCTGAAATTGTCACTGTAGCGGCAGCCGAGTCAGCAAATCCATCTAAAGAAATCCGTAAAGCATCAAACTCGGTGGTTTGGCGAATTATTTTATTCTATGTAGGCTCAATGTTCGTTGCGGTATGTTTGATTCCTCACAACAATGAACTTTTGAAAGATTCAACTTGGGGTACTTATAGTGTGACTCTGTCTGCCCTTGGCATTCCGGGTGCGCGCCATATCGTTAACTTTGTGGTTTTAACATCGGTATGTAGTTGCTTTAACTCAGCGCTCTACACATGTTCACGTATGTTGTTCTCTTTAGCTAAACGTGGTGATGCACCGAAAAGTTTTGGTTCTGTAAACAGTAAAAGCAGCCCTTGGGTTGGGGTGATTGTGTCATGCTTCTTCTCAGTGATTGCAGTAATTTTAACTGCAACCGAGAGTATGAATGTTTATGACTTTTTCATGCTAACGACTGGTGCAGCAACACTGTATGTATACCTGACCATTGCTTATTCTCAGCTTCGTATGCGTAAGAAACTTGAAGCGGAAGGTGTGAAAATTGACTTTAAAATGTGGATGTTCCCTTATCTAACATACGTGGTGATCTTTGCAATTATTGGTGCAATTCTTACCATGTTGATTGAAGGCACCTACTTTAAAGAAGTGATTTACACCACGGCATTATTTGGCATTATTGTGTTCTTCGGGTTGTTGTCTGAAAAGCTAGGTTGGGGTAAAGATCGTAGAGCGACTCATTTAACTCATAGCCATGAAGAAAAGTTAGTTTAGAATTTTTAAACAAAAAGAGCCTCATAATGAGGCTCTTTTTTTATTTGTCTTCATAAGAGACAACCGTTAATTCAGCGTAGGCACGCCTGCTTCACGTAAACACTGGAGCAAGACACCAAAAGCCATCACCATGTCTTTTTCATTTACGCAGGCAAAGCCCATTAGCAGTCCACGCTCTGCATGCGCATGCGACTGCATGTAGTACTGAGACAGTGGACGAACTTTAACGCCACGTTCAAGCGCTGTGGCTGCAATCGCGACATCGTCACAAGCGTTCGGTAGTTTTAAAACCAGATGTAAACCTGCTGCTTCATCATATTCATGAATAAATTCGGGCCCAAGATAACGCTGAATAAGGCTCACTAAGTAGTCGCGACGTTTGCCATAAAGTAGCCGCATACGACGAATATGTGCTTCATAATGGCCTTCACGAATAAATTCAGCTAGGGCTTTTTGCTCAAGCAAGTGTCCGCCACGATAAAGTTCGGCTGCGACAATACGTAGTGGTGAAAAAAGTGGTTTAGGTACGACCAAATAACCAATTCTTAAAGATGGATAAATGGTTTTACTAAATGTGCCCATGTACAGCACAGGCGCATCATTTTCTAAGCCTTGTAAAGCTGGATAGGGCTGGCCCGAGAAACGGAACTCACTGTCATAGTCATCTTCGACAATCCAGCTATTGTGCTGACGTGCGATTTGAATCAATTGTCTGCGACGATCAAGACTTAAATGTGAGCCAAGCGGATATTGATGTGAAGGTGTGACAAAAATGAGTTTAGGCGGTACTGCCGGATTTTCTTCAGGAATAATGCCTTCAGCGTCGACAGGCATCGGCTGAATATCAAGACCATTAATCCGTAACGTATTACGCATTCCCCAATAAGCAGGATCTTCAATCCAGATTTTATCTCCCATATCGCTAAGGGCACGTGAGACTAAGTCGATCGCTTGGTGAATGCCTTCGGTAATAATAATCTGGTCTGCATCGCACTGAACTGATCGTGCAACGCGTAAGTAATCTGCCAACGCACTTCTAAGTTCAATACATCCACCCGCATTGCTGTAAATAAGACGGTTAATATCTGGTTCACGGCTTAAGCGTGCTTGAATACGACTAAAAATATGATGCGGAAACTCCGTCACATCGGGTGCTCCCGGCACAAAAGCTCCCCATTGGTGTGGTGAAGCTGCAGCATAGCCCAATAAGTTGGAACCACGCTGTGATAGGGCATAAGAGCTTTGAGCTTTCGGACTTGAAACCACTTTTTTCTTATTTTGTGTATTTAAAAAACTCTCTGGTAATTTTTCGGCAACCCAAGTGCCATGTCCCGTACGAGCTTCTAAGTAGCCTTCAGCCTGTAGTTGTTCATAGGCAGTAAGCACTGTATTTCTTGAAACATGAATTTCACTGGCTAAGTCGCGTGACGCAGGTAGACGGGTCTTGGGCTGGATGACTCCATCAATAATGGCACCACGCAGGCAACGGAAAAGGCGTTGATGTAGTTTCCCTTCAGTGTCCTGTTGGAGTCGTTGCAGCAAATGATCTCCAAGTAAACTACGCAATTGGCTCTCTCCTACAGTTAAAAAGTGGCTCTCGTCAGTTGGCACCAGACGAGCGAAATTACATGCATAGGCAGTCGTTGTAAAGCACCCTGAAAATTAAGCACAGGATGCAAGAAACCAAAGCTGCAACTGATGATGAAAATATGAGGGAATCAAATGGATAATCAACATTCTGCACTTAACGCACGTAAACAGCAAGCAACTCCACGTGGTGTAGGCGTGATGTGCCAGTGGTATGCGGAAAAAGCTGAAAATGCTACGCTTTGGGACAAGGAAGGCAACCAATTTATCGATTTTGCTGGTGGTATCGCGGTTTTAAATACAGGCCATCGCCACCCTAAAGTGATTGCAGCGGTGACTGAACAACTCACTAAATTTACGCATACTGCCTATCAAGTAACGCCATATGAAAGCTATGTCGCTTTAGCTGAGCGTATTAATGAGCGCGCGCCAATTGCGGGGCCTGCCAAGTCAGCTTTTTTCACAACTGGTGCAGAAGCAGTTGAAAATGCGGTGAAGATTGCTCGTTGTTATACAGGTCGTCACGGCATTATCACTTTCGGTAATGGTTTCCACGGTCGTTCATTCATGACTATGGCAATGACGGGTAAAACAGCACCTTACAAACGTGATTTCGGTGTAATGCCAGCGGGTGTATTCCACGCACGTTACCCTGTGCCTGCTAAAGGTATTTCAGTAGACGCGGCAATTGAAAGCGTTGAAGATATTTTCAGTGAAGATATTGCACCACATGATGTTGCAGCAATCGTGCTTGAGCCAGTACAAGGTGAGGGCGGTTTTAATGTTGTGCCAGCTGAATTCTTAAAGCGTTTACGCTCAATTTGCGACAAGCACGGTATTTTACTTGTCGCTGACGAAGTGCAATCAGGTTTTGCCCGTACTGGTAAATTGTTTGCAATGAACTATTACGAGACTAAAGCAGACCTCATCACGATGGCGAAAAGCTTGGGCGGCGGTTTCCCAATTTCAGGTGTTGTTGGTCGTGCAGAAGTAATGGATGCACCAAACCCAGGTGGACTAGGTGGTACTTACGCAGGTAGCCCGATTGCGGTTGCAGCTGCACATGCGGTAATTGATGCAATTGAAGAAGAAAACCTATGCGACCGTGCAAATGAATTAGGTGCTGAGTTGGTTGTTGCACTTAAAGATATTCAACAAGCAACAGGTGACGTCGTAACTGATATTCGTGCATTGGGTTCAATGGTTGCAGTAGAGCTTGAAACAGCTGAACAAGCAAAAGTTGTACAAAACTATGCAATGGAAAACGGGTTGTTACTTCTTACTTGTGGTAAATACGGTAATGTAATTCGTTTCTTATATCCATTAACCATTCCTGCTGAGCAATTCCGTCAAGGTCTTGATATCTTGAAACAAGGTTTTGCGACACTAAAAGCAGGTAGTGCAAAAGCAATGGAGCAATCTGCATGATTCAAAATAATTTGCAGTATTTATTAAAACATCCTGATATCTCATTAGAAGCACCTGCATCAAATGACTATGTCGAGGTAAATGATGCTGCTACGGGTGAAACTTTGGCATGGGTAAAAACCTATGACCGTGCAGGGGTTGAAGCCGCAATTAATCGCTCAGCAAAAGCGCAAGCTGCTTGGAAAAAGCAAACCGCCTTGGCGCGTGCTGATGTGCTATTGGCATGGTACAACCTCATGCTTGAGCACAAAGAAAATCTGGCTCAAATTTTAACAGCTGAGCAAGGTAAACCATTGGCAGAAGCACGTGGTGAAATTGGTTATGCAGCATCATTCATACGCTGGTTTGCCGAGCAAGCGCGCCGTATTGATGGTGAAGTCTTAACACCTACGTTGCCAAATCAACGTCTGCTTGTGATTAAACAAGCGATTGGTGTTACTGCGGCAATTACGCCGTGGAACTTCCCGGCTGCCATGATTACGCGTAAAGCAGGTCCAGCGATTGCTGCGGGTTGTTCAATGTTGGTGAAACCAGCAGAGCAAACTCCGTTAACCGCTTATGCGCTTGAAGTATTGGCGTTACAGGCAGGCTTACCAGCGGATGTTTTAATTAACATTAGTGGTGATGCGGTTGAAGTCGGAAAGACCCTATGCGAAAGCGATATTGTTCGTAAGTTAAGTTTTACAGGTTCAACTCAAGTTGGCCGTATCTTGATGCAACAATGTGCGCCAACCATTAAAAAGCTTTCACTTGAACTTGGTGGTAACGCACCAGTTGTGGTATTTGACGACGCCAACCTTGAACAAGCGGTTCAGGGCATTATGGCAAGTAAATATCGCAACAGCGGTCAAACCTGTGTTTGTGCCAACCGTATTTATGTTCAAGACGGTATTTACGATGCATTGGCAGAGCGTCTGGTTGAAGCTGTGTCTAAGCTTAAAGTTGGCGATGGCCGTCAAGAAGGTTCAACTCAAGGGCCTTTAATTGATGAAGATGCGATTGCAAAAGTTCAGTCTCATATTGCAGATGCAACCGAGAAAGGCGCAACAGTTCGTATTGGTGGTCAACGCTCGACACTCGGTGGCACATTCTTTGAGCCAACAGTTTTAACTGGTGTAACTCAAGACATGAAAGTGTCTAAAGAAGAAACTTTTGGTCCGCTTGCACCACTATTCCGCTTTAAAACTGAAGATGAAGCAGTGGCGATGGCGAACGATACCGAGTTTGGTTTAGCTGCTTATTTATTTACTCAAAGCACAGCTCGTCAATGGCGAGTGGGTGAAGCACTTGAGTACGGTATGGTCGGCATTAACACGGGCGCAATTTCAAATGAAGTTGCTCCGTTTGGTGGCGTAAAACAGTCAGGTCTAGGCCGTGAAGGTTCAAAATTCGGCATCGAAGAATATGTCGAAATGAAATACCTCTGCGTAGACTTATCTGAGTAAGGAACCAAACGAGTTCGTTTTGTTCTGAACGAAAACATGCAGTTATGCTGTATGTGATGTGTCACAAAAAACCGGTCATGCCCATTCATGACCGGTTTTTTTATTTAAGTTGGCAGATATCCTTCATGGCTTTCAGGTAAACGCCTAAGCTCATCAATCAATGTTTCAATGAGTTTTTCGACCACAAGGCGTTGTCCTTTTCGGGACACATAAACCAGTTGTAGCATACCAATATTAGACTTCCAGTCAGGAAGAATATGAACCAGTGTGCCTTTACGAATTTCAGATTCGACAGTTAAAAAGGGAAGGTCGGCAATGCCTAAACCATCCATCACGGCATAGTAAACGCCTGCCAAATCATTACTTTTGATTCGTGGTTGATAAGGGATATCAACCGATTCACCGTTGCGGATATTGCATAAATGCCAAATGTAATTTTGCTTTTGAGTTCCTAAGCTAATACTTGGAAATTCCTGTAATTCGGAATAATGCTCGATGGTGCGACCTTGCAGTAGTTCAGGGGAAGCCACTAGGCAGTGGTCGGTTTTAATCACATCACGAACAATTAAATTTGAATCTTCATTCGGTTCGAAATTGGTACGAATGGCGAGGTCGATATCATCATGCAGAATGTCTACTCGACGGCTCGTCAGCTCAAGCGATATTTCAACTTTAGGGTAGGTTTTTAGAAACTGATTTAAAATTTTTCTAATTTGAAAATGCATCATTAAGGGTGGACAGCTTACTTTTATTACTCCTTGCGGTTCACTTTTTTGTTTTAACAAAACGTTTTCTGCACATTCAACTTGAGCAATAACTTTGCAGCATTCCTCATAAAATTCTTGACCTAAATCGGTCACTTTAAAATGGCGGGTTGTTCTTTGAATGAGGCTCACATTAAATTTATTTTCAAGATCAATAATGCGTCGGCTGAGTTTCGATTTACTAATATTTTCAGCTTCACTGGCCGCACTAAAGCCGCCGTGTTTTACGACCAAATAGAAATAATAAAAATCATCAAAAGAGCTTATCAATGTCAGATCAATCCATTTAAATTTAAGATTAGAGCGCTTAGGCACTCTAATCTTAGCAATAGAACTTATTTTTGCGATGTATTAAAACTATAGCTGGTCATCAGGTTGCGGTAATCAGGAATATGATTTGAGAAGAGTGCACCTAGACCTTCCACATCATTACGCCAGTCACGGTGTAACTCACATGCCATACCGAACCAAGTCATAAGCTGAGCGCCTGCTTTTGACATACGGTCCCAAGCAGCGTCACGGGTTAATTCATTGAAAGTACCAGAAGCATCAGTAATCACAAATACTTCAAAACCTTCTGCGAGGGCAGATAAAGCTGGGAATGCCACACAAACCTCAGTGACCACACCAGCAATAATCAGTTGTTTCTTACCTGTCGCTTTG
Source organism: Acinetobacter sp. WU_MDCI_Abxe161 (assembly GCF_025514355.1). Taxonomy (NCBI): domain Bacteria; kingdom Pseudomonadati; phylum Pseudomonadota; class Gammaproteobacteria; order Moraxellales; family Moraxellaceae; genus Acinetobacter; species Acinetobacter sp. WU_MDCI_Abxe161. The sequence goes on along the minus strand of NZ_JAHPTU010000006.1, from coordinate 39,519 downwards.
ACCGCTTTTACAAAGTCTTCGTTGTCCCAAGCGTTGATTTGACCAGGACGTGGAATAAAAGGTGCATCTGGGAAAAGTTCTTTTAATTCTGGAACTAAAGGACCATTTGGACCGTTTTCAAAGCTGGTAGTAAGAATAGTCGGTAAATTGAAATATTTCGCCGCATCTGCAAGCGCTAATACGTTATTTTTAAATTTATCTGGGTCGATATCTCGAACTAAAGAAAGTAAACCTGCTTGGTGATCAACTAAAAGAACCGCAGCATTATCCTTGTCTAAGCGCACGTAATCTTGAGCCATTTTTTATTTCCTCGTGTTATCAAAATGAATAATCAAAAATTATTTGAGTAGGTCGTCATTGCCTAAAATTATGCTAGTTGAGTTTTATGTTGTGTTTAAGTCTAAAAAATAGGATTAAGAATTTTAAAAATAGGACGATCACTAAGAGACTTTCTGAAAAATTGAGATTGTCTCATATATGAAATAATGTGTTGCTAATCCTGATCTATAACCTGCAATTATTGAGGCGTAAAATCAATCTCAGTTCAAGAAAATCCTACATATATAGGAGAGATCAGATGAAGAAATTTCTTGGTGCATATCAAAATAACCACATGCATTGGGTGGGTGATGGTTTCCCTGTATATAACCTGTTCTCTTATGACCGTTTAGGCCAAACCCTAAGCCCATTTTTGTTACTCGATTATGCAGCGCCTTATAACTTCTCACCAACGACCGAACAGCAAGGTGTAGGTTCGCATCCTCACCGTGGCTTTGAAACAGTGACAATCGCCTATCAAGGTGAAGTGACTCATAAAGACTCAAGCGGTGGCGGCGGAACCATTAAAACTGGTGATGTGCAATGGATGACTGCGGGTGCAGGCGTGTTGCATGAAGAGTTCCATTCTCCTGAATTTGCAGAGCATGGTGGTCTTTTTGAAATGGTGCAATTGTGGGTCAATTTACCTGCTCATTCAAAAATGACGCCTGGAAAATACCAAGCAATAGAAGCGAAAGATATTCCAGACATTGCACTAGACGAGCACGGTAGTCATTTGCGTGTGATTGCTGGTGAATATGCAGATGCAAAAGGTGCAGCAACGACATTTAGTCCGTTAAATGTATGGGATGGTAAATTGGCTAAAGGCCAAAAACATACCCTTTATGTACCTGAAGGTCACACTACGCTTGTTGTGATATTAGATGGCGCAGTTGTGGTCAATGATGCAAATCGCCTTGAAGGTAAAACCGTTGCGATTTTGTCTCGTGAGGGTGTTGAGTTTAGTTTGAATGCAGAAGAAGATACTAAATTCTTAGTATTGACTGGCCAACCACTCAATGAACCAATCGAAGGTTATGGTCCATTCGTAATGAATACCAAAGCCGAGATTATGGAAGCGATTAATGATTTTAATCGTGGAAAATTCGGTTCAATTATGCAAGAAGCATAAATTGCTAAATGGCATTTGATTAAGCTCTAAAAGCAAAGTAATAAAAAGCCCGCTATCAAGTATGAATAGCGGGCTTTTTCGCTGTAAAGTTTCTATTTTTATGATGGTTTGCATTGTTGTTTCGGCATTGTTTTGTGTGATTTGCTTCTCATTATTATGAGTTAATAATATATTAAAAAAAGATGCTTGTAAAACGAATGATATAAATATAGTTAAATTATCTTATTTTATTTAAAAGATTTTTTTTAAATTTTTAAAAAATATAAGGTCTTATAGAGTTCTCTGGTTTTGTAAAAAAATATAAAAAATGAGACGAGTGAAGAGTTAAATATTTTCTATATAAATTGATGCAAAAAATAAAAATCTGGTAGTTTTTAATACGGTGTTTTTTTAGGGTATGAGTGATAATCAAAAAAATTCTCGAAAAATGGGACATCATTTTGAATATCGCAATTATTGGCAGTGGAATGGCAGGGCTTGCGGCAGCAAGAATTCTGAAAGATGCAGGGCATACGATCACGATATTTGAAGCACTTCCTGGCCGGGGAATGGATAGCCATAGCATTGAGTTCGATGGTGGAATTATTGATGCACCGCTACGTGTGATGAATCCTCACTTATGGAAAAATACACTTAGCCTTGCGGCTCATTTAGGCATTAAAACCTTCCCTGTTCGTACTTATATGTCTTGTAGCTGGTTATTCGAAGATCGTACGGAAACATGGTTAACGACTTCTCGTAGCCGTATTGGTAATTTCCCGATTATTAATAACCGTAAAGGCATCCAGCAATATGGCTGGCGTCTTGTGAAAGGGATGTTGCAATTAAAAACTGCGATTCACCAGTTTTTCAAATCTAAAAATCAAGATATTACCCTCGCTGAATTTATTAATCAGAACGATATTGAAGAAGTATTCTGGCATGGTGTGGTTATGCCAGTGCTTTATACAATTTGTACGTGTAATCCAAAAACAATTGGCGATTGGCCTGCAAAAAACTTACTTGAGTTTTTACGTCACTTAACTGATGGCGACATGCTGTTACGTATGAAAGGTGGCACACCAGCATTTGTAGATAGCTTGATTAAAGGCATCGATATCCATAGTGGATCGGCAATTAAGAAAGTTGAACTACAAGGCGAAAAAGTACTGGTTGAAAACAGCCAAGGTGAACAGAACTTATTTGATCGAGTGATTGTTGCAACCCCGACATCTAAAATCGATGAGTTTTTAAATCCTGAACAGTTTGCAGAAGATATGAACTTGCTTAAGCAATTCCGCTTTGAACAAGGCGATCTTGTGATTCATACCGATGCGACAGTCATGCCGCCACGCCGTAAAGACTGGTCAGTGTTGAGCTACATGATGGACCGTAAGTTTACACGTCAGCAATTCACGGTATGGATGAATGCGGTTGAGCCAACACTTGTGGGTAAAAATCCTGTATTCCAAACTTGGCGTCCAGTGGTTGATATTGACCCTAAGAAAGTGATTTCAAAAGTGACTTTAACGCGTGCGGTTGTAGACTCGCAAACGGTTGCTTTAAACAAAGAATTGCAACAACGTCATTTAGACCCAAGCCGTAAAGTATTTTACTGTGGTTCATGGTCGTGCGATGGCTTGCCAATTTTAGAGTCAGCAGTCACTTCTGCAATGCATATTGCTGAAATTTTAGGTGCACCTTTACCGTTTGTAGGTTTAAAACCTAAGGTAGAAGTTGCCCCAGAACTCGGCTACTAAAATTGTGAAAATAAAAGTTCGAGCAGCTCTCTCTCGACTCATTCCCCATAAATATGCAATTGATGCATCAAACTTGGGAGATGATGGGGAGCTTGCTTGGACAAATTTGGGTTTTTGGAAAAATACCCAAAACTATCGTGAAGCTTGTCGCCAATTGGCTGACCATTTGGCACAAGCTGTCAATTTAAATTCAAAAGATCATCTCTTAGATTTAGGCTGCGGACAGGGTGCAAGTTTGTTGCACTGGTTAAAGCATTATCAGCCTAAAAGCCTCAGTGCAGTTGACTTACAAGCCCAATGCGTTCATAAAATTCAAAAACTTATTCCCGAAATAAGTCAGATTTTCTGCGGTTCATTTTTAAATTTAAAACAATTTGAATTTAAACAAGGCTTCGATGTAGTGCTCTGTATTGATGCGGCTTATCACAGCAATTTAAATTCATTTCTAGATTCGGTTACACCAGTTTTAAATTCAAAAGGTCGATTAGGTTTTCATTACTTAATGCGTGCCGACTCATGTCAAAACATGACTGCCCTACAAGAACAAAAGCATCGGTATTTACTCAAAGCAGCAGACGTTGTTTGGGAGGCTGTACCAAATGAGAAAATGCTAAGAACTACCTTGGAACAACAAGGTTTTGTCGATATTCAAATTGAAGATTTATCCGAGCAAGTATTACTTGGTTTTTCACAGTATATTCAAAATCAGCAACCACAAAATCAAAGCCGAGGGTTGGCAAATTTTAAAATTCAAATGACTGCACAGTTATGCCAACAACTCTACCAAAATGGATATGTACGTTATATTCAAATTACAGCAATAAAAAAATAGGATGAGTCATGTCAGCCAAATATCAAGGATCGTGTTTGTGTGGAGCGGTGAGCTACCAAAGCGAAGCGGAGCCACGTTATAGCTTTAATTGCCACTGCCGGGATTGTCAGAAGGCCACAGGTTCAGCCTATGCACCCATCGCTTTTTTTCACCAATCTGAATTGAAAGTAAGTGGCGAGCTTAAATATTTTGAGTCTTTAGGATCTTCTGGCCGACCTATTAAACGAGCTTTTTGCCCCACTTGTGGTTCCCAGCTTTTTGGCTTACCTGAAATTGCCCCTGAAATGATTTCAATACGTGCAGGTACTTTGGATGACCCGAGTCTCTATCAGCCTAGAGCAGAGGTGTTTGTGAGCCAAGCCTATGCTTGGGATACACTGAATCCACAGCTTAAACACTTTGAAAAAATGATAGAGAAGAGAAAAGAAGGATAGAGGTAGTCTGACAAGCTCGTAAGCCTTTTCTTACAGACATTCGGGAAAATGACTTCTTTCTATGACCCTACAAATTACCTATGATGAACTCATCAGGAACAGGAAGTTCCGAAACGTAAAACAACAATAATAAGTTTAAGCATCAGGACGTGAGGTATTACAGGAAGTGTACCTAGTAACGAAATACGGAAAAAGCCCAACAGGATGTTGGGCTTTTTTCATTTTGTATTAATAAACTTGTTTTCCACCCAATGCTGCACAATCAACAGGTGTATTCCATTTCACCGCAGTACCTGTAAGTACGGGACGAACAATACGCCATGGCCAGAAGCCAAATCTTTGGCTTTGGTGATAATTAATCACTACATCTGCACCGTATTTACGAGCAATATTGGCTAATTTAGGTTTTACTTCTTCAAAACCCCCATAAGTTCCTTTTGCGGCTTTAATACGTTTAATAGATTTATAGTGCTCTGCTGAAGGAGTACCCTCAATTAAGCAAATAGGTGGGTTTGCAATAGTTTGTATTTGAGAAGCTGTATCTTGAGCAAATGCAGTTAAAGGTAAAGCTAGAAATAAAGTAGGTAAAATAAAACGGAGTCTCATATTTTTCCTTGTTAGTATCTTAATGAATTAAAGTTTATAAATAGGTCTTATGAACAGGTCCCTATTTGGTGGCGCATTATAATCTTATATTTTTAATATTTCTTATTTTAATATTATATTTTTTAATAAATTATAGGGGCTATATTTAGTTTTTAAAATAATAATTTTTTTAGAAATTTATTTTTAACTTCATATTTATAATAAATTTTTAGGTAAGTATATTTCTTCAAAACATGATGAATAGACTATGCCTAAAATTATAGACAACAAAAAACCCCATAAATCAAATATTCATGAGGTTTAATGATGGTGCCGGCACACGGATTCGAACTGTGGACCTACTGATTACAAGTCAGTTGCTCTACCAACTGAGCTATGCCGGCGATGTGGTGAGAATTTTACAGTTTCTTAAAAAAATTACAAGCCAAAAAATGAGCAGTTAGATGTTTTCTCATCTCTGATAATGGCAAACAGTTTAAAGAATGGGATAGGAAGGAATAAGTCGCTGTTCACGCGCTAAGTCAATGAAAGCACGTAGTGCAGCACTCGGATGTTTTCCTTGCGGATAATATAAACATAGACCCGCATAGTGAGGTGTCCACTCCTCCAAAACACGTATGAGTCGACCTTGTTCGATGAGAGGAGCTACAAACCAATGTCCTGTGTAAGCTAAGCCAATACCAGATAAAGCACTATCAATGGCTAACATATAGGTATCAATTGTAAGATGTCCTGAAACATCGACCGTTAAAGATTCATTGTTTTGAGTAAATTCCCATTTATAAATTTTACCGCTAGGTAATCGTAGGCGAATACATTCATGCTTTAACAAATCAGAAGGTATGTGGGGTATACCATGTGTATTTAGATACGCTGGTGTTGCAACTACTGCCATGCTTTGCTTAGGGCCTATTTCAATGGCAACCATATCTTGTGGGACGGTACTCGCGAAACGTATACCAGCATCAAAACCTTCTTTCACAATATCAATAAATTCTCCGTCAGAAACGAGATCAACTCGTACATCCGGATAGCGACGGATATATTCAATGATTACAGAATGCAGAATTTGCCGAGACATGCCTTCTTCTGCATTGATTCTTAATGTTCCTGAGGGAGTGGCACGACGGTCTAATGTCTCTTGAACAGCAAGATCAATTTGTTCCAAGGCTGGGGTAATACGATTTAAAAACTGTAGTCCTGCTTCGGTCAGTGAAACACTACGGGTTGTACGATTAAATAAACGTATCCCTAAATGATGTTCTAGCTGAGCAATATTTCGGCTGAGTGCTGAAGATGACATATCGAGTTCAACTGCTGCTGACCGAAAATTACGGTGGTTGGCAAGCGCAATTACCGCTTTTAGATCCGTTAGGCTAGTATTATTCATTGTCCCGATTTCTGCATTAATTCATCCCATATTATCCCTCTTATAACAAGAATCTTGTAGGGCTACAATCTAAAGCATCAATTTACATAAGGCTTAGATATATGGCTCACCAAATTTTATTGCCATCAATCATTCAACATTATTTTGAATCAGATCGGCAGACGGCAGAAGCAGTAGTTACTTGTTTTACAGAGCATGGAGTCGTGCGCGATGAAGGACACGAATATATAGGCCATAAGGCTATCTTAGGCTGGAAACAGCAAGCTTCGACTCAATACGAATATTATGCTGAACCACTGAGTATAGAGATGCAGAACGGAAAGTATGTGGTTTTGGCACATGTAGAAGGTAACTTCCCCGGTAGTCCGATCAACTTACATTATGCCTTCCAGTTAACCGATGAAAAAATTGAAGTATTGGAGATTACCGTATGAATTTTCCTTTACAACTCTTAGGAAAAAAGGCGTTAGTAACAGGTGGCAGTAAAGGAACAGGAGCCGCTGTTGTAAGAGCATTACATGAGGTGGGGGCGGAGGTCATGACCGCTGCTCGTCATCCTGTACAGGATTTACCACAAAGTGTGCATTTTATTGAAGCTGATTTAACTACAGCTAAAGGATGCAGTGAGGTAGTACAGGCTGTGCAGAAACACTGGGGGGAAATTGATATTGTTGTACACGTTTTAGGTGGTTCATCTGCTCCGGCAGGCGGATTTGCTGTATTGGGTGATGAGGAGTGGGAGCGAGAAATTAATTTAAATTTAATGCCTGCCATTCGTCTGGATCGGGCATTGATACCTCTGATGTTAGAGCAAGGTTCCGGTGTCATTATTCATGTAACTTCCATTCAGAGAGAACTGCCTTTACCAGAATCAACGACTGCATATGCAGCAGCAAAAGCGGCGTTATCTACATATAGTAAAAGTTTATCTAAAGAGATTTCTCCAAAGGGAATACGTGTTGTTCGCGTTGCGCCGGGATGGATTGAAACCGAAGCTGCTGTGGCTTTGGCAGAGCGTCTTGCACTCGAAGCAGAAACAAATTATGAAGGTGGGAAGCAAATCATTATGAATGCTTTGGGTGGAATTCCGTTAGGGCGCCCAAATAAACCTGAAGAGGTGGCAGATTTGATTACTTATCTGGTCTCTGAACGGGCTTCGGCGATTACGGGTACTGAGTTTGTGATTGATGGTGGTACAGTGCCGACTGTGTGAAATATAAAGATGCGTGCTATCTGCTTTTATGAAGACAGCACGCTGTTTGATTTATTGAGTTTTCAACACATAAATAAACGAATCAACACGTTCGCCACTATTTAAAGTGACTTGCACAGGTATTCTTTTATAGCCTTCACCTTCAAAGTCATCGAGTAATTTCCAGTTTGCGTCTAAATGCTCTGAGCTAAAAACAAAACCTTGCACTTGATCGCTACTATCATCGAGTACAATTCCCGGATAGCCTAAATCTGCTCCCCAGCCTTCATTGCGCAAGCTTCCGTTTACCCAACCTTCTGACCATTGTCCGCCAATATTTTCAAGTATATGTGCATTAGGACGACCTGGGCCTAAAGTGCCATAAACAAATAAACTCGACATGTGATTTTCCTTTACCTTAAAAATTAATGCGCTTTCGCGTGTGTGGTATAAACCGCTAAAAATATTCCAAATAATGAAAGTACGACGGTTAGAGCTACAATTGCATTCCATCCGCCGTGGAGCCAAAACCAACCGCCCGCCGAGCCGACAATACTTGAACCCATATAGTAAAAAAGTAAGTAAAGCGAACTGGCGTGGGCTTTAGCTTGTTTACTTTCAGCACCTACAGAACTACTTGTAAGTGAGTGGGTAATAAAGAAACCCGTAGTAATAAATGCAATGCCAATAATAATGCTGAAAAGAGAGGTGAGTAGGGTCATGAGGCTACCCACAATCATGAGTGCAAAGCCACTCATCATCATGGTTTTTTTACCGAAACGCTCGGCTAAGCTACCTGCCAATGATGAAGACACCATGCCAAAGCTATACGACAAGAAAATAAGGCTAATTTGCGTCTGACTGAGTGAATAAGGCGCTCCACTTAAACGGAAAGTCGCATAGTTAAACAAGGTCACAAACACACTCGTGAGCAAGAACCCAATGGCAAACAGGCGTAATAGTTTTGTATTGGTTAAATGGGTACGCCACATTTCCATGTGAAACCCTAAATTCAGCCCTTTTTTCTGTACAAAATTACGTGAGGCTGGCAGTAGATTGACGAAGGCGATTGAGCAAATAAAACAGATTGCCCCAAGTAAACCTAAAGCTGTGCGCCATGAAAAATACTCAATTAAAATACCCATGCCGACACGGCCCATCATGCCACCAAAAGCCGTACCTGCAATATATAAACCCATGGTTTTACCCAAGTGTTCAGGTGCAATTTCTTCGGCAATCCATGCCATAGTGACTGCGGGTACACCACCAAGCAGCAAACCTTCTAGAGCACGCGCCATCAGCAAACTGTGCCAGTTCGGGGTAAACATTGAGACAATATTTAAAATTGCGGCACATAACATGGATGTAAAGATCACGCCACGACGGCCAATCGCTTGTGAAAAGGCACTCGATAGCACAATTGAAATTGCTAAAAAGGCCGTCGTTAATGACAGGGCTAAAGAGCTACTCGCAGGGCTAATGTGGAAACTTTGGCTAAATGCAGGCAACAGCGGCTGTACACAGTAAATTAAAGAGAAGCTAGCAAAGCCAACCAAGAATAAAGCAAATCCTGCATGCTTATAGGCTTTAGTGCCTTTGTGAATCCACTCGCGGGACAGAACAGAAGTTGTCTCAGTGCCTAAGGTACTGGGTGTAGATGAAGAGCTCATATCATGACCATGACAGAAAGAAAGTGCATCGCTTTGGGGGGCATACTGCATCGAGAAAATTCGATAAATTAAAATTAGCAATTTAGAAGGTATTTTTCTAATATATTTAACAATAGGTCATGATATGTTTTATATATAGCGATGGAACTCAGGCATATACGCTACTTTTTAGCGGTAGCAGAAGAAAAAAACTTTACTAAAGCTGCACAGCGCTTAAACATGAGTCAGCCGCCTTTAAGCATGCAAATAAGAGACTTAGAAGAAGAGCTGGGTGCAGATTTATTTATTCGATCTCCACATGGGGTAGAGCTAACTGAAGCTGGGCTTGCCTTTTTAAATGCCATTCAGCCCGTACAGCAGCGTGTGGAAGATGCAGCGAACCTTGTTAAACAAGTGGCAAATGGCGAAGTCGGCCAATTAAGATTAGGCTTTACAGGGACTTCAATGTTGAACCCTTTAATTCCTAAATGTGTTCGCTATTTTCAGCAGCAATATCCGAAAGTGAATTTAAAGCTTGAAGAAGCCAATACTTTACTGCTCATCGATTTATTGCTTGAGGATCGTTTAGATGTCGCGATTATTCGCTCACCTCGCAACATTCCAGACAGTTTAATTATTCAAGAATTATTGGCAGAGCCACTTATTGCTGCTTTGCCTTCCGAGTCTTTTCAACTTGACGATGCATCACCAGAAATTGATCTGACGGCACTACGAGAGCTTGATTTTATTGTCTCACCGCCTTCCATTAGCGCAGGGCTTTTTGATGCGATTAAACAAGCCTGCCATGAGCGCGGCTTTGAACCAAAAATTGGACAAAATGCCCCACAAATTGTGTCGATTTTATCGTTAGTATCTGCAAACTTAGGGGTGTCTTTGGTTCCCGAGTCGACCAAACAATTGCAAATACAAGGCGTGGCTTATCGCTCTTTGAAAGCGCCTGTACCTACGGTGGGTTTGGGGCTTGCTTATAAAAAACACGCCCCTTCACAAATGGCGATTAACTTTGCCAGTGTGGTGCAAGTGGCTTGTCACCACGCAGACGAATATCAATGAAATCGGCTAGCTTGTTTTTGGCATTTTGTTCATTAAAAAAATGCCTGCAATAATAAAAATCGCACCATATAAAAACGATAAAGTTGGCTGTTCATGAATGAAAACCCATGCCATAAGCGCTGCAAAAATGGGTTCTGAAAGCTCGGTCACTTGTACTTTTGCGGCACTCATATAAGACAACGCTTTGGTGGTGCAGAAAAAGCCGAGGATGGTCGGCAGCACAGCTAAACCAATCAAACCTAAAACAATGTCACTATTAAAATTAATGCTGTGAAAATTAATTAAAAACGGAACGGCAAGATAAACACTGCCAAACAGCAATAAATACTTGGTTAGAAACAGCCCGCCGTTTAATTTGAACTTTTTAACTAAAACCGAAAATAGGCCATAACCTGTGCCAGCAATAGAAGCGTTAATCAGCATTAAAAGGCTATTTTCACCTTTCCACGAAATGATGCTAATACCCGCGACAGCCAATAATGTTCCAATAAGAGAATGAATGTAGATACTTTCTTTTAAAATAAACCGACCAAAAAATAGGGCAGAGATGGCAGCCGAAGCCATGAGTACCACCACAACATTAGCTGCTGCACCGTGGTTGTAGGCAATGGTTTCGAAAAAGAATAAAGAGAAAATCCCTAAAAAAGTACATATGGCAATTTGAGTAAAAACGCTGAGTTTACTTGGCGTGCTGCTAATGTATGCAATCTTTTGGCTAACAGGAACTTTAAATAAAAACACACTTAAAAAGAAAAAGGCGATGATGGTTTTTAAAAAGGCAATATCTTGTGGGCTTAAACCGCTGTGCATGAGTAATTTACTAATTACGCCAATAGAGGCATTAAGTGCAGCCGCACAAAGTGCAAATAGGGTTCCAATAATTAAATTATTCACTCTTATAATTCTTCCTAAGTTTTACGCATGCAGTCTACATTATTTTATGGTTGAATATTCAACTAAAATAACCGGTTACTGCTTCATATTTATAAAGATTTATTCTGAATTTATTTAATAAACTTTATTAAAACCTAAATGCTTGTAATAGACTTTTGTTTCAGAGAATTGTGATTTATAGAGCTTACTCATATTATATAATTAGTTAATTATTAAAGAATTTTAAAAATGATTAAATCGATTATTTCAGGTTGCGCGGTTCTCACACTTTCGGCATTGGCGGTGACTCATGCAGAGTTTTCTTTTGAACAAGAACTACAGCAAAGCTGTAATAAAGTGAAGCAATACGCGAGTTTAGGTAAGAAAAACTACGACCAAAAACAATATAAAAAAGCCTTAGAAAATTTCCAAAATCAAGCCTCTTGGACAGCATTTTGTAAAGCCAATGCAGATGAAACCACGGTTAAATTTACTGACCGCGATGTTGAAGTTGCCAACAATAACGTGGGTTTAGCCTATGCAAAACTGGGTCAGCCACTTTGGGCAAGAGCATGGTTCATGCTTGATGAAAAATCAAAGTCGAGTCAGTTTAATCTTAAGCAATTACCAACACCTAAAGCCTCAAATGACTTGTCTGGTGAATATGTGCGTTACTCGGGTTTTGGCGAATGGGATCACATCACGGTAAGCCGTAAGCAGGGCCAATATGCAATCAGTTATGCCGGTTTATATATGGGACTTAGAAGCTTAATTTATGGTCCGAACATGGGCGAGTTTGACACCAAAATGCCGACTAATAAAAAGCAAACGGTTTATAAAAATGAAGACTGTCGCATTCAACTCGATTTTAAATCTAATGTGAAATTAGGAAATTATATTCAGGTCAAACAAAACGAGGGTAACTCGGGTTGTGGCTTTGGACATAACGTATATGCAGATGGCACGTATTTAAAAGTTGAGGCTGGGAAATAACATTAAGAATATAGGGAATTAAATGATGAATAGATTTGCACGAATACTCTTACTTTCTACGATTGCGATTTCATCTCAAATTTATGCAGAACCAACCAGCACATGCAAAGAAGTGAAATTCCAAAAAACCGATGAGGCGTGGAGTGGGCACTATTATTTAAATGGCGTGATGGAAGTTGGTTCGGAACTTTTACTTCAACCAAATGGTAAGTTTAAATGGATGTTGGCGGTGGGTGCTTTAGACCAATATGCCGAAGGCACATGGTGGAAAAATGGTGACTGCATTGGTTTAAAACCAGAGGCTAAATTTAAAAAGAATTTAAGTATTTTTCCTGAAAGCCTAACGATTTCTGACAAGTCCTTAGACGCAATTTGGGAAGGTGGACGCCAGCAAGGCACATATAGCAAAGACTAAATAAAAAAGTCCGACACTGAGTCGGACTTTTTTATAGCTTAAATTTTAGTGATTCACCGCAGCAAGTTGCTGAGCGTTATAGCGTGCGCCCATGTTTGGATATCTCGCAATAATCGCGTCGATTTCTGCCAAATCTGCCGCTGTTAAAACAAGATCTACAGCGCCAGCATTTTCCACAAGTCGCTCGATTTTACGCGTACCCGGAATTGGAATAATGTCATCACCTTGCGCCAAAATCCAAGCCAAAGCCAGTTGAGCCGCTGTTGCGTTTTTGCTTTGGGCAAATTCACTAAATGCTTGCGCCAAGCTTTGGTTATTTTTCCAGTTATCGCCTTGATAACGTGGTAACTGGCGACGGAAATCGTTTTCGTCTAGGCTACCCACATCAAGCGTATTGGTAATTAAACCACGCGATAACGGAGAATACGGCACAAGGCTAATGCCTAATTCGCGTATGGTTTGCAAATGGGTTTGCTCAAACTCACGGGTAAGCAATGAATATTCATGTTGAACCGCTGCAATCGGGTGAATTGCATGCGCTTTACGAATGGTTTCAGCCGACGCTTCACTAAGTCCTAAATAACGTACTTTACCTTGTTTCACCAAGTCAGCCATTGCGCCAATGGTGTCTTCAACTGGAATGTTAGGATCTATGCGATGCGCATAATACAAATCAATCACGTCTGTATTTAAACGTTTTAAACTGTTTTCGACCGCAACTTTAATCCATTCTGGAGAACCGTCGATATAAGACTCTAAAGAATTTTGTGGGTTAAGGTTGTCTTCTTTATAGCGAAAGCCAAATTTGGTCGCCAAGAACACTTTGTCGCGATGTTTTTCTAAAACTTTTGAGAGCAAAACTTCGTTTGCGCCGTTGCCGTACATGTCGGCGGTGTCCCAAAAGTTAATGCCGAGGTCTAATGCCTTTTCTAGAGTGGCAATGCTTTGTGTGTCGTCTGATGCACCATAGGCAAAGCTCATTCCCATGCAACCTAAACCAAGTGCTGATACTTTTTCACCTGTTTGTCCTAAAGTTCTATATTTCATTTTTCACACTCTTTTTGCAAAATCACTTGAGTAGAAAAACTATAAAATGCTTTGGCTGAAATTGACGTATAACATTCAAACCAATAATTATAAAATTCAAACAATCTGTTTTTAAGCAACACAGTCTTCGCGGAACTTCTTAGGCGAAAAACCTGTATTTTTCTTAAAGAAATTAGTGAAATATGCTGAATATTCAAAGCCCAAGCTATAGGCAATTTCGGAAATATTCCAACTGGTGTGTTGTAGTAGTGCTTTGGCTTCTTGAGTAATGCGCGAGCTAATATGCTCAGATGTGGTTTTACCTGTCGCTTCTTTTACAGCTCGGTTTAAATGGTTTACATGCACTGACAGACCATAGGCATAGTCATTTGCAGTTTTGAGTTTAAGCTGAAAATGGGGCGAGTCGATCGGGAACTGACGTTCTAATAGTTCAAAGAACAAATGGCAAATCCGAACCGCAGCATTGCTATGTTTTTCAAACTGTTGGGTCGGTTGCATTTTCATAGCTTCGTGCACAATCAGGTGCAAATAGTTTCTTAAAACGTTGTATTTATGAATATAGTCTGAATTTATTTCATTCATCATCTTTTTGAAAATAAATGAAATTTCCTCAACTTGTTGGTCGTTTAAAAAATATAGCGGGTCGCCGTCGACTTTAAATAGCGGTGAGTCTTTTAAAAAACTTTGTCGCGATTCTTGGTTTACAAACTCTTCGGTAAATAGGCAAAACCAGCCTGCCTGTTCGGGCGAATTAATTTCCCAAGCGTAGGGAACCATGGGGTTTGAAAACAGTAAAGCAGGGCGGTCGACCCGTATCCAGCGGTTAGCGTAGTGAAGGTCGCCTGTACCCAAAACCAGTGAAATTTTATAATAATCGCGGCGGCTATAAGGCGTGAGAAACGAGCAGGCATCGCGTTGGAACACGTTAAAATGTCCAAACGAAGTCGATGGAATCGAGTAATCGCTATCTCTGGTTAAAGAAAAGCGGCGATAAAAATCATGTATGGTTTCCATGTCTTTGCCTACGTGTGTTATCAAATTATTTAAAGTTATAAAATTCAAACTTTATTTACTGTAGCTTTTATTTATAGCGCGATCAATCGGGTCATTTAAGCGGTTTGAAAATGAATGATAAATTAACAATGAAATGACCGGACAAACTAAACTTTAAGAAAATATATTGTTAAATCACTATACCAATGAAAAATAAAAATAATCTTTATAAATGAATAGCCAATATCACATTGACACTCCAAAACACGCGGATTATCCTTTGCCTGCTGGCCACATTGCCAGCCGGTTTTAGCAGACCGAGGTACAGTGCATCAGATTTAATCCTTCTGAGGATGGAGTCTGCTTGTATTCCACTCGTCTCCCTGACGTTACGTTATGGTAGGGCGGAGGGGGGACACCTTCGGGTGTGCTGGTTCTGTACCCAGTCTGCTAACCCCCTTTCGTTCTGCCACCATCTTTTAGCAGAGATAGGCAGAATCCTTATTTGTACAGGAATCCGTCATATGCGTACTATTTCATCTCTCTCATTGGCAACCATTGCCAAAATCTTTGACTCTATACCCAACTGGTCTTTAAAACGGTTTAACCGACTTTAGGTTTTAAGCCATAGGTCATTACGCCTAAAAAATCATAGCAACAATAAAACCTGAGATAGGCGAGCACACCTTTTTGTGTGACTTACCCATGCCTGTTTTTAGCGCTCAATTTAAGAGTGACGGCATTTCTATCTCATTCACATACAACAAAAAATTATTTTTAACGGTATAAAAATGCCAAATTTAGAATCTTCATTTAGAGCATTACGCGTGCTCCACGCTGCAAAAGATTTATTTAATCAACATGGGTTTTACATCGGGGTCGATCGAATCGTTGAGGAAGCCAAAATTCCTAAAGCCACCTTTTATAACTATTTTCACTCCAAAGAAAGGCTCATTCAGATGAGCTTAACTTTTCAAACAGATGCATTAAAACATGAGGTGTTTTCAATTATTCACTCTTACAGTGAACTCATGGCCTTCGCTAAACTCAAGAAAATCTACTTTTTACATGCAAACTTAGAGGGCTTTTATCGGTTGCCATTTAAAGCGATTTTTGAAATTGAAAAGCTTTATCCAACGGCCTATAAAATCGTGACTGAATACCGAAACTGGTTCATTAAAGAAATTCATAAACTACTTTTAACTGTAAAGCCTGATTCTACAGTTGAAGATGCGCACATGTTTTTGTTTGTGATTGATGGCGCGATGGTTCAGCTTTTGGGGACCAATAACACTGATGAAAGGGATGCATTACTCGACTATTTTTTAAGTCGGGTTTGATGGGGGAAGGCCTGACAGGAGTTGGGTCAGCTTTTAAAGATTACTTATTTTATTATTCAGTGTATTAGAGTCATTATTTAAATATTCTCCAAAAAAATATTCATCTTTAGTTTGAAAGAAGAAGTTAAATTCTTTGCTCATCATAGAATCATGTTGAGCTTGTTTATGAAAGATAGGAGATATTTGGTTTAAATAGTAATAAATACAGTCAGCCGTATTATTAAATACATTTAATGGTTTTAAGCTGGAATATAACTCTGTAAGTGCATTAATGATAGGTCGAATATCTGGGTTAAATGTCCATAGTAAAATTTCATTTTTCTCACATCTAATTACTTCATATTCTTCTAGTTTATTAGGTTGAATTGAGTAAAGTTGAGCTCCATTTTTACTATAAGTTGAATATAATAATTTTGTGATTTCTAATTGTGAATGTGTGATTTCTTGTTCACGCATTAATTTAGATGTCTTCAATAAATTTGGTAGCTCATGAATGTTCTGTTTCGTAAACTTATCGAAAGAATGTATAACATTTTGGATAAGGTTTAATTCGCCAGTTCCTGTAATAATACCGTTTTCCCATGGAAAGAGCTTTTGAATACCATCTTGATATAAATATGAACCATTATCCTGATACGGTATAGTACTGCGAGTATCTGCCGCAATTACAATACTATCATCAAGTTGAATAGCAAGAATAAAGGTCATAACATTAAGAGTGTTAAGTTAATTTTCATGGAATCTATTTTAGGAAGACAAATAAATTTTTACCAGATAAGGTTTTGTATATGGCTGGTGGTTCTCAGATCATTATTAATAAAAACGGTATTACATTAATTACTCCCGCAAAATTTGAGGTCAAAGCTGGACAACACCTATTTAAAGGTGGAGCTGAAGTCGGGGTAAATATTCAAGGATTACCCGCTTATGAGGCATATAACGAGAAGTTCCAAATGTTATTACCTTCGGGTGAACCCATGAAAAAAGTAGATTATAAAATTTCTACCGATGGAAATGAGTACATCTCCCAAGCAGATGACAAGGGAAGATCTAAACGTATTCATTCTTCTAAGGAAGAAAATTTAAAGTTGGATTTAAATTGGATAAGTTTCGAGGCTGATTCTGCTGACAATGATGGTGATGCTAAATGAGTGGAAGTCTTGATTGGGACAGTAATACCAATACTACGGAAAATAGCTGTAAAACCGTTCAATGTGACTGCTTAACTTTCTGGGAAATTTATCAACAAGAGGCCATAAAAAGAGTTTCTAATCTTAAAAGTGCAAATCATTACAAACTTGAACCTGGATATGAGGCTAGAGCAAGGCGTATTGCTTCTGTCTATGCCAGAATTTATTTAGAACAAGAAATCTCAGGAACGAAATTATTTAGAGGTCGTTATTATTGGATGGGGCTTGGGGCATTTGCCTCTAAGACCGTCGCTGCTATCTTTAAGCATGGATTAACTGCATGGGGATATAAGTGGGCACCTGTGATTTCTGGTGCCGTAGGCGGTGTTTTAACAGCCCCTGTAATTAACTCTATGATTCGAGACCCAGTACATTCTTTTGCTAAGGGCAATTTATGGTTATTTATGGATATTGCACCATGGCACTATGCATGGAGTGCTTCTTCAGCCTCCTTTAAAAGTTGTATGAAAGCCCGAAAAGTATCTGGTTTTAAACATATTAAAAAAGAAGTTGAGAATTTGCCTTGGTCTAACTCCTTATCAGTTATTAAACAATTAGGATGGACTGACCAGATAGAAGAGGGTTTTGGGTATTTACCTGATATTGAAAGTACTTTCAAGCGAGCAGGGAAAACTCGAAACGATAATTTTAAAACGGCCGCTAAAAACCTTTTTGACCACCTAATGGCGATAGCAGTTCAAGAACAATATAATATTTTACAAGAACTTGTGTGGAAGGAGTGGAAAGTACAGAAACAAGCTTCTTTGCAACGTATTACAGGTTTACCCGATAGTACTCTTGTTTTAACTAGTGATTACGGGGCCGATGCAGTTAAACCTAATAAGCAAGGACAGTATAAAGGGCGTCATGCAGGGGTTCTATCCCAATTACCTGAAACAGTTTATAGCGAACCATTAGAAGGTACACAAGTTGAAGTTTATGATAGTCGTATGAAATGGATTAAAGTTGCAGCAGCTAAGTATCATCGATTAATGCAAAGCGATAAAGGAAGAGACTTTTTAGAAAAAGAATTAGAAACTATTGCAGGATGGGGAAATAGCAAAGCAGAGTTTAAAGTAGGGAAAGATAGTAATGATGGCAAAATTTAAACAATATTTCCTAATCTTTATTTTTGGATTATTACTTTCCGCTTGTCAGCCAACATCAGAACATAATGAGAATTTGACTATGAATCAGCAAGCCTACACTTTGCATATGGGTGAACAAGGTATTCAAGATTTTACAAAATATAGTGATAGCAATGTCGATAATCATCCAGCTGGCGTTAGCTTTAGAGAACTTCAATTTTCTCCTCCTAACTTAGGAAAAATAACTATAGAGAATGGTTCTAACACTTTATCGATTGAGCATGTTTTCTCTGTTTTAGGAACTCAATATGATAAAAATGAAGGGATCCAAGTTTTAGATATTGATGCTGGCCTCACAAAAGAAGAATTTGCTACCTCAGAGCAGGTTTATCAAAGCTATGTAGCTTTAATGAAACGTATTAATCAGGCTGGTTGGAAAAACTATTTCTTTACAGATGCTCCGCGTATCGCTAAAGAAGATAATATTAAGCATCTATCGAAAAGTCGTGATGTCATTGACCCGAGTTATATTTTTAGCTTTGAGGAGTGGAAAAATATAATAAACAACAGCCCGACAAAATCATTGGGTTATAGGTTGTATGCTAATGGAGTTATTTTAGATATCAGTTTAAAAAGAACAGCTAAGAATGAGCGGAATGAAGAACAATATATGCTTAGATTTAGCTTTCAGAGTGTTCGATACAATGAAAGAGACTCAATTTCTGACTCTGATAAAATGACGCCTATTGAGTTTGAGCAAGCGTTTAAAAAGAGATTAATTGAAAATAAAAAATATCGGGAAAAGGAAGAGAGAAAAGCTAAGGCTGAAGGTTATCATATCGATGAAGAATATACAGATCCTGATGTTTGGCCTTATGTTAAGTAAATCTTTTTAAAATAATGAAAAGGCTTAAACTACTTAAATTTAAGTCTTTTCGAATAATCTTAATTTTAGTGCTCACTCAAAACTAATTGTTTAATCTTCACAGCTTTCTCAAAGTGATCTAATTTATGCAACATAATCCACCAATGCGCTGCTTCCATTAGTAACTCAGGGTTATCATTCTTATTTTTAAAAAAAGCATAAAAAGATAGACCGACATTGTCTCCCTTCTTTTCAATTTTTTCGTCGCATCCTTTAACAAAAATTTCTCTTAATTCATTTCTCATATTTAGTATCACTTCAAATCTATAAAACTAAGACGGCTTATTGCGCTCGCCCCATTCACACATCATATCTAACAAAGGAATTAAAGACTGTCCTCTTTCAGAAAGGCGATACTCAACTTTTGGCGGAATTTGAGGATATTCCTTACGAATAATTAGTCCATCTCTTTCCAATTCTTTAAGTGTATTGCTGAGCGTTCTAAACGAAATATTGCCAATGCAGCGTTGCATCTCGTTAAAACGCATGACGGTTTTTCCATACAGCCAATACATAATAATCATTTTATATTTGCCATTAATCAAAGAAAGGGTGTACCCAAAGCCCGTATCTTCTAATGGGGTATATGACGGAAGGCAGTCGTCCATTTTTAAAATCCATACTATCTTTTAGTATAGTATATAACATAAATTACCGTACTTATATTTAGGAAAGCACACTTCTATAATCGATTTATCTACTTTTCGATAGAGTGTTTTCATAATGAAAAAGACATTAGTCATCGTTACCCATCCTCACATAGACCAGTCTGTTGTAAATAAAAGATGGATTGAGGAACTAGAAAAACACCCAGACCAATTTACCGTTCATCAAATTTATCAAGCCTACCCAGACGGGGTGATTGATGTTGCCAAAGAGCAAGCGCTTGTAGAAGAACACGAAAATTTAGTGTTTCAATTTCCAGTGTATTGGTTTAACTGCCCGCCGCTTTTGAAACAATGGCTTGATGAAGTTTTGGCGTATGGTTGGGCGTATGGTTCAACTGGCGACAAACTTAAAAATAAAAAGTTTATGTTGGCGGTGTCTGCTGGTGCTCAAGAAAAGGTTTATTCAGAAAGTGGCGAATATCAAATTTCTTTAGAGAAGGTTTTTATTCCATTTGAATTAACCGCTCTCTATGTCGGGGCAGTCTATCAACCACTTCATGCATTTTATGGTTTAGATACTAATCCATCAGAAGATGACGATATTCCGACTCAACAAGACATAGAAAATAATGCGATTCAGTATGTTCAGAAGTTGTTGGCATTGTCTGAGTAGGTGTAAAAAGGGGGAGGCCTAAGCGTGAGGTTTGGGTCTTTTCAAAGTCGAAAATAGTTTTGTTATCTTTCTGATTTTTTAATAAAAAGTTTGCAAAAATCAAATTTGTCTATAAGTTGAAAAATACAATAATACTTCTTTGGAAAAAATTATGAATATCGCGCCTTTTCCATTTCAAATTACAAACTGGGAAGAAATTGAAGTCACTGAATATAGCGGTGAAACAGGAAAAGCTTATTGGAAAACTCAATTTTTTGGTGAAGAAACAAATAAAATTAGAGTAAGACTTGTGGAGTACTCAGCCAATTATTTAGCAGACCATTGGTGTGAAAAAGGACATATCTTATTTTGCCTAGAAGGTGAACTAGAAAGTAGATTGAAGGATGGTCGAACATTCACTTTAACTTCAGGTATGAGTTATCAAGTCGGAGATAATTCGGAGCCGCATCAGTCTTTTAGCCTTCATGGTGCGAAGCTACTTATTGTTGATTAAATTGATTTTATTCATGCTAAATAAAAAAAGACCTAGATCAAAACGATTTAGGTCTCTTTGAATTCTGGCGGTGAGAGAGGGATTCGAACCCTCGATACGCGCAAACGTATACACACTTTCCAGGCGTGCTCCTTAAGCCACTCGGACACCTCACCAAGGCGTGCGATAGTAACTAAAAAAACGAGTTCTGCCAAGATTTAAGACGAGCATTACAGAAAAAAAATAATAGAGGTGATAAGATTGCGCTAAAAATCATATTGGTTTAATTACACAATGCAAAATACGGCCAAAAAAGCGACCTTGCCTGCCACGGCTTTGGCAGCTCTTGGAGTGGTCTTTGGAGACATCGGAACAAGTCCGCTCTATGCCTTGAAAGAATCCTTCCATGCAGCGCATGGGTTGGGTATTCAGCCTGAAAACGTATTAGGAATTTTATCCATTATTTTTTGGTGCTTAATGCTGATCATCAGCATCAAGTATGTCGCCATTGTCATGCGTGCAGACAACAATGGCGAAGGCGGGATCATGGCCTTACTCGCATTGAATTTACGTAAAGCCAAAATTGCCGACAACAAAAAAATCTACATGATTGCGATTGGTTTTATCGGTGCATCGCTGTTTTTTGGTGATGGTATTATTACCCCAGCCATTTCGGTACTTTCGGCAGTCGAAGGCTTGTCTATTGCAACCGATGTGTTTGATCCGTTCATCATGCCAATTGCGATTACCATTATCATCTCTTTGTTTTTAGTACAAAAACACGGTACGGCCTTTGTCGGTAAGTTTTTTGGCCCGATCACGATGGTGTGGTTTTTATCTTTAGGATTATTAGGTCTTCACAGCGTCATTCAGACCCCTGTTGTGTTGGGCATGTTTAGTCCACATTGGGCAATTCAGTTTATCTATCACCATCCAATCATGACATTCTTTGTGATGGGTGCTGTGGTGCTAACAGTAACTGGTGGTGAAGCACTTTATGCCGATATGGGACATTTCGGACCAGTTCCGATTCGTCTAGCTTGGTTCTTTGTGGTGTTGCCGTGTTTGGTTTTAAACTACGCAGGACAGGGCGCATTATTGCTTAGAGACCCAGCGGCAATTGAAAATCCGTTCTATTTATTAGTTCCGCAGTGGGCACTTTACCCAATGATTATTATGGCGACCATGGCAACTGTAATTGCCTCTCAAGCCGTAATTTCTGGGGTGTTTTCACTTGCACGTCAAGCGATTCAATTGGGTTATTTGCCACGTTTAAGTATTAAACATACTTCTGAGTCTGAAGAAGGTCAGATCTATGTTCCTTTCTTAAACTGGTTGCTTTTAATCGCTATTATTATCTTAATTTTAATCTTCAAAACCAGCTCAAACTTGGCAAGTGCATACGGTCTCGCGGTAACCTTGACTATGCTGTGTGACACGATTTTGGTTGCTGTATTTATCTACTCGGCTTGGAAGTGGAGCTTACCAAAAGTACTACTTTTGATTATTCCATTCTTTGTTTTAGAGTCGGTATTGGTCGGTGCAACTTCACTTAAAATCTTGTCAGGCGGTTGGGTACCATTACTGATTGGTGCGATTGCAGTTACTATTTTAATGACATGGAAACGTGGTCGTGAGCTTACTTTTGCTAAGCTTGAACACGATACTTTATCGCTCGATTTATTTGTAAAAAGTATTGGTAATAGTGTGCACTGGGTGCCGGGCGATGCAGTGTTTATGACGGGTACGCCAAACGTTGTACCGCATGCCATGCTGCATAACATCAAGCACAACAAAGTATTGCATCAACGTAATATCTTGGTGACGGTTGTTATTGAAGATGTACCGTTCGTTGCGCCAGAAGAACGTATTACGACTGAAACGTTAGCGGAACATTTCTTCCGTATTAAAATTTTCTACGGCTTTAAAGATGAAATGAATGTACCAAAAGCGCTTATGCAAGCCTATGAACAGTTAGGTCTTGAATATGACTTGATGCATATCAGCTTCTTTATTTCCCGTGATCGTATTGTTCATTCGGTGGGTGATGGCATGTCTCCATGGAGAGAAAAGCTGTTTATTTCAATGCAGCGTAATACCAGTCCGGTGAGTGACTTCTATCAAATTCCAACCAACCGTGTGGTTGAGTTAGGTAGTCAAATCGAAATATAAAAAATTGAGACGTAAAAAAACCAAGACAAATGTCTTGGTTTTTTTATAGCTTTGATTATTGAGCTTGCATAGGTGCATCTGCTGGTAAAGGACCATCTTTCGCCATTGGGTCTGCTGATTGATTTGGGTTAGCAGGTGGCGGAGTGTTAGGGTCTTGTGGCGCTGGGGCAGCTTGATCTGCAGCTGCTGGAACCGCACCAGTTGGTGCTGCTGGTGGCGCCATTTCACCGCCCGCTGGAGGTGCTGGTGGAACGTCTGCCGGAATTGGAGCGCCTGTTGGAGCTGCGCTTGTCGGTGCAGCAGAAACTTGTTGTACTTGTCCGCTATTCACTAAATCGCTAATAGAGCCGGGTTGGCCATTTACGGTTGTGGTTACTTTAACTTTAGATAAGCTTTCTAAAGTGTCGCCTGGTTGGACTGCTGGTTCAGCCATAGCAGCCATACTACACAACCCTGTGATTACGCCAATACCAATAATCTTTGAATGGATCATCAAATTAGACTCCGATTATATTTTTATCCAAATTTGTGGAGCTAACCATGTCATAAGCCATAAGTGCATTTCAACGAAAGATACGCAATTGGCGCAATTTAATAGCCAAAGCCTCTCAGAATATCAACAGACTGTTACGTAAAACGGAATAGAGTTACAAAAAAGATGACCATGTTTTAACCATATGAAAGATAAGAGATATACTTAAAAAAGCAGGATTGTTAAGCTGCGTATGGACAGTGGTATTGATAGAAACATGGCAAGTAAAAAACGTAGTAAAGGTACAAATTCATTCTCTATAAGTCAGCATTTTGGCAAGATTATTCTTGCTTGTATTGCGGCTGGAAGCTTTGCAATTGCTTTTGGTAGTGAAAAGATTTCGCAGTGGTTTTCGCCTTTAACGACTAACTCGACTTGTCTTAATCAGTTTTATCGTGAAGTTCCACCCGCTTTAAATAAAGAAAGCCTAAAAAAAGACAGCTATCCGCTATGCTTTAATGGTTTTAATGTTCTGTATTCAGGGATTTCTAAAACGCCGTTATGGTCGGCTGAGCATTTAAATGCAGAACGTTTGAGTGTCAAAATTAAGCGTGAAGATAACTTCCATGAAGAAACCCGTGTTGCTCAAAGGCATCGGGCACTGTTAAGTGATTATCGTGGTTCAGGCTATGACCGTGGGCATATGGCGCCTAATGGTGATATGCCAAATAAAGAATCACAATCTGATAGTTTCTCGCTCAGCAACATGGTGCCGCAAGCCCCTAAAAATAACCAGGAAGTCTGGCGTAAGCTCGAAGAAGCGACCCGTGCTATTGCGACCAAGCAAAAACAAGATGTGTATGTGGTAACAGGTCCTGTTTTTGAAGGCAAACGACTTAAGACCATTGGGCAGGGTGTAATTGTTCCTACCGCAGTTTATAAAGCGGTGTATATGCCAAAAACTGGCGCGATCGGGGCTTATTACGCACCTAACAATAACTCTCTACAAGTAAAAGTGGTGAGTGTTTGCTACCTTGAGGAACGGTTAGGCGTTAACCTGTTCCCGCAGTTAACTGAGCAACAAAAACGTAATGTCTATCGCTTACCTTTAACAGCAAGCCAAGTTAAGCCAAATCAAAAGCTCGACTATTTACACTGGGACGGTGAAAGCCAGTGTGAGCAGGACTTAAACCCTGATCAAATTAAAGCGCTACAAGACCAATTTAAAAAGCAAAAAACTGGCTCTTCTTCAGAACCAATGGAAGCAAAAGTTCCAACAATTGATGAAGAAACGAGAAAAGCTATTGTGAAACAACTGGTAGAAGCGTTGGTAAACTACTTTTTGCAAATAATGAAATAAGTAGCTTGGTTTATTGTTATTGCAACATCGTAATTAATTAAAATAGAATCCATAGACAGATCTGTCTATGTGTCTTATTTTAATAAGGACAATAACAATGTTTGCCTCGATGTTTCTCTTTTCATTTGCAATGTCTATTACACCCGGTCCAGTAAATACCGTCATTTTATCAACCAGTTTAAATCATGGTTTAAAAAGATCACTTCCCTATATCTCAGGTGCCACGATTGGCTTTACTTTACTTTTAATTTTTATGGCATTTGGACTTCAGAGTTTATTAACTCAGTTTCCTATTGTTTTAAAAATCCTTGCAGTTTGTGGAACACTATTTGTTTGTTACATCGGTATAAAAATTATTCTTTCTGCCGCCAATATTTCAATTTCAAATGCTCCTGTAGAACAGATGATCATTCCTAATTTTAAAGATGGTTTCTTGTTGCAGTGGCTCAATCCCAAAGCTTGGTTAGCTTGTGTATCGGGCATTACCATGTTTACAAGCATTGAAAACCCGCAGTCATTGCCGATCTTCATTATTATTTATTTTTTCACTTGCTATGCATGTTTGTTCTTTTGGGGATTATGTGGTGATAAATTTTCAGTGGTACTCAATCAGGGTAACCGTTTGAAATATTTTAATATCCTGATGGGAGCATTCTTAATTTTATCGGCTCTTTTAATTTTGATTGATTTTTTTTAAATTGGTCGTATTACACTGTGAAGATATAACAACGAGACAACACTTATGTTTAAGCCATTTGAAAAGGGTACAGAGTCTTCTTCAATTGAAGATTTAACATTAGAAAATGATGTCGATTGCGTCAACATTTATGGCAATTTGCAAATCACTAAAGATAAAGTCGGATTAGAGCAGGCAAAAGCCTTACAGAGCTTTTTAAACGATGTGGTTACAGCTTTGGAAAAAGAAGAATTGCCTGAGAAAATTGAACGTCCAGCTGAGCAAGAAATTAATAATCCGTTTTTATAATTTATGCATTGTATGTGTGATATTTAGCATGGTCATGCTGCCATACAGTCTTTAATACCACGTTGTATTTAAATGAGTTTGTGTAGAAATTTCTCACTTTTGAAAGACCAAAAGTAAGCAAAAGTCTTTGTTGATCAGAGGGTACATCCGTGTACCCCTGCTCAACAGGTGACATCCATGTCACCCACCGCGATAGTAGATTGAGTCTAGTTAAAGTTAATCCTTATCCCCAGCAACTACCTTATAAATAATCGCACCAATCACAGCACCTAAAATCGGCGCTACCCAGAATAACCACAACTGACTTAACGCAGCCGTTTCAGCAAAGAACGCAACACCTGTACTACGTGCAGGGTTCACCGAAGTGTTCGTAACTGGAATACTGATTAAGTGGATCAGTGTTAAGCCTAAACCAATAGCAATAGGAGCGAAGCCAGCAGGTGCACGGCGGTCAGTTGCACCTAAAATAATGATTAAGAAGAATGCTGTAAGTACCACTTCAATAATGAAAGCTGAACTTAAACCAAACTTGTTTGGTGATAAATCCCCAAAACCATTTGAAGCAAAGCCACCAACACCGCTAAAGCCAGCTTGGCCTTGAGCAATAATATAAAGAACAAATGCAGCAGCAGTCGCACCGACCACTTGCGCAACAATATAGGGAATTAAATCTTTAACATCGAAGCGGCCACCGACCCAAAGGCCAACACTTACCGCGGGGTTAAAATGTCCACCTGAGATATGCCCTAGAGCATAAGCACCTGTGAGTACGGTTAAACCAAAGGCAAGGGCTACACCTGCAAAGCCAATACCAAGTTCAGGGAAAGCTGCGGCTAAAACTGCGCTACCACAACCACCAAAGACTAGCCAAAACGTACCTAAGAATTCAGCAAAATATTTATTCATTGTGATTACTCATCTATTGATCTATTTTTTAATTAATGTGAAATATGTCACAAAAAATTAAGCATGTGACTATATGAAATTTTTGTTTTCAGTGTTGTTTTAATCAAGAAAAGATTTGTAAGTTTTGGTTGGTTATTCTTTGTCTAAAAAATGATCTCTCCATTGTTGTGGTGTTTGATTAGTCCAATGTTTAAATGCTCTTTGAAAAGCACTTTGTTCTGAGTAACAAAGCAAAAGGGCAATCTCTTGTAGGCTCAAATGTGGGTCTTTTAAATACTCGGTTGCGAGCATAAACCTGACTTGTTGAACACGTTCCTGAAAGGTGGTGTTTTGTTGTTGTAAGTGTCGTTGGAGCTGTCGAACTGACAGGCCTAATTGAGCCGCAATATGTTCAATCTGATATTGATTCTTTTGTAGTCCAGTCAAAATTGAGTGCTGTAAACGCTGATCAAGTTGGGTTGAATTTGGTAATTGTTCTAAAAGTGCTTGTGCTTGTTGGACTAATAGTTGCTGTAAGGTGTGGTCGGCACTGCTGAGTGGCTTATGAATTTCCGTAATTGGGATGAGTAATTCTGTACGCGGTTGGCTAAAACGAACGGGACATTGAAAGTATTGTTCATAAACCCTGATATTTTTAGGAGCAGCATTTAAGAAATGTACTTCATGTAGATGCACGTCTTCATGAGACATAAAAAGGCGTAAGAATTGAATGACTAGTGCAATCGCAATTTCATCGGTAAGCTGGGTGGGGTGTAGCTCAGTCGCTTCCCAACGAATAGAACCATATCTTCCTTGTAGCTCAACCACTAAAGGGCTTCCGTCATAAATCAGACGGTGAAAATCATGATAGCGAATTAAGGCTTCACCTAAGTTATCACAAGAGAGTGCGAGGTAGGCAATAATCCCTAAGTGTTTAGGTTGCACATATTTTGCGATTTCTAGACCTAATCCAGACTTTGGGTCCAATTTATAAATGACTTCTAATAGGTCACGCCAAACGACGTAGTCAAAGCGTTCCAGATTTTGAATTTGTTCTAATTGTTCTGGAATAGCTAACTGATTGGCTTCGCAATAAGCTTTTAATAGATGTCCCAGCCCTCCATATACGGAGCCTGTATAATTTTTTAGTTGTGGCATCCTAACCACCTCTTTCTTGTCGTGATTTGTCAATGAAACCATAAATTCTGGTCAATACCTAGCATAGCGAATTTTATATGCTGAATAAAAAGAAAAGGGAGTTAGGCGATGTTAAAAGGGTTTATTGCAGGAATTGCGGTTGCGAATGCATTTGAATGGGTGGCGCATAAATATATTTTGCATGGTGTGCACCGTGCTGGAAAGCCGCGCTATAGCCCAGTACCAAAAAGTATGGAATCTCATTGGGCGCATCATCGCGAAGTCCGTAAACAACAGTTTCATGATGATTGCTATGTAGAAGGCGTTGGAAACTGGCGAACTAAAAATGAGTTAATTTCACTGGCAGTCGTAGCAACCGTTTCAAGTGCAATTTTTTACCCGTTTTCAAAAGGTATGGCACTCGCAGCTTGGTACAGTGCTGGTAATTATTACTATATTCACCGCCGTGCACATTTAGAGCCTGATTGGGCAAAGCGTAAAATTCCGTGGCATTACGATCACCACATGAACTCTAACCAAGATGCCAATTGGTGTGTGACTAAGCCTTGGTTTGATTATGTGATGGGAACACGTGTGGTATCTTCGGCAGATTTAAAAGAACAAAATCCTTTAGGTGTGCGTTTACCTACGGCACTTGCTAGACCATTGTCTCAAGCTGTAGAAAAAATCTTTCCTGCAAAATGGGTCGAGAAAAAAGAAAAACTAGAACTTCCTAGTGAAGTGAAAGAAATAGATGGTGCTGCATAAAAAAATAAAGGGGCATATTGCCCCTTTAAACATAAATAAGCTTACAAGCGCATTTCGATGCCTTGTTCAGCCAAATATTGCTTAGCTTCCGGAATGGTATATTGACCAAAGTGGAAAATACTTGCTGCCAACACTGCATCGGCACCACCTTGTAAAATACCGTCTGCAAGGTGTTGTAAGTTACCTACACCGCCTGAAGCAATCGTTGGAATGGTCACACGATCATTAATGGCACGCATTAAAGCAATGTCATAACCTGCTTTCGTACCATCGGCGTCCATACTGGTAATCAGTAATTCACCCGCACCGTAGTCAGCCATTTTTACAGCCCATTCAATCGCATCAATACCGGTTGGTTTACGGCCACCATGAGTAAAGATTTCCCATTTGTTGTCGCCAGTTTTTTTGGCATCAATCGCAACGACAATACATTGTGCGCCAAAGTGCTGTGAAGCTTCTTGAACAAATTCAGGGTTAAATACGGCAGCTGAGTTAATACTGACTTTATCTGCGCCTGCATTTAATAACGCACGAATATCTTCAACCTTACGTACGCCACCACCCACAGTTAATGGCACAAATACAGTCTCGGCCATACGTTCAACAGTACGGTAAGTGGTATCGCGTCCATGATGTGTAGCGGTAATGTCTAAGAAAGTAATTTCGTCTGCACCTTGTTCGTTATAGCGACGTGCCACTTCAACAGGGTCGCCCGCATCACGAATATCGAGGAATTGAACGCCTTTAACTACGCGTCCGTTATCAACGTCTAGGCAAGGAATAATACGTTTAGCAAGCATAGCTTTTTCCAAAAATAATCGCCGTTGGTGAAAGTTCCTACACAGGCGCTACACCTTCATGGAGGGAAGAGGTATTCTATCAAACTTCACAGATGTTTTTTGCAGGTTTTCCATGTCGGTTTATACCCCGTTGAGTTTAGATGAAGTTCGCGCCTTTGCTGCACCTTATGGATTAGAGGTGTTGGAGCTGAACCCAATTCAGGGAGGTATTCAAAACACCAATTATTTTTTGGTTGATGTAAACCGTAAACAATATGTACTCACCGTGTTTGAAGAATTAGACGCACAAGGGGCAGGCGAACTCATCCCTGTTCTTGAACAATTGGGAACTCATGATGTCCCTGTTGCTGTGCCATTAAAACATAGTGGACAAGCGGTTCATGTGATTGCAGAAAAGCCTGCACAGATTGCTCCACGTCTCATGGGTCACCATCCCATGCAAACGACAGTAGCTCAGGTCGCAGCAATTGCTGATGCACAGGCGAAACTGCATGTGGCTTTGCAAGATTTTCCACTTGAGCGTGAATATCGACGTGATCACCAATACTGGACAGGTGTTGCAGAGCAGCTTAAACCAAATATGACCCAAGATGACCAAGCGTTACTTGAGCAGGTTTATCAAGCTTTTAATGCTAAAACAGCACAATACTCAAACCGACCAACAGGTTTTATTCACTCAGATTTGTTCCGTGACAATACTTTGTTTGAAGGCGAGCAACTACAAGGTATTTTAGATTTTTACGAGCTAAATCAAGACGAATTACTGTTTGATATTGCAATTACCATCAATGATTTTTGTACCGAATATCCAGCAGCGCATTTAAACTCTGACAAAGTGGCCGCTTACTTAGAGGCATACCAAAAAATTCGTGCGCTGACTAACGATGAACTTGAGTGTTTAGATGTATTCTTGGCAATGGCGGCTTGCCGTTTTTGGTCAATGCGTTTGCAAGTTGCTCAAAAAAATAAAGAAGAAGGACGTACAGGCGATGACATCTTGCAAAAAGATCCGCAAGAAATGCGAGCAATGATGCAAGACCGTTTAAGTCATGTAAAAGGATAAAGGAAGAAAGATGCGAGATCAGGGGCGATTAGTCGAATGGTTCGACGAAAAAGGTTATGGCTTTATTCAGCCGGATGATGCTGAAAAAGAGCGAGTCTTTTTGCATATTAAAGATTTTGCACGCCCCGGACCTCGGCCAATTATTGGCTGTGCACTGGAATATTTGGTTATTCTCGATGAACGAGGTCGCTTTCGTGCCCAGCAAGTCACTTATTTAAAAGCATCTCAAACTCGTAAAGCATCAAAGCCTGTAAAAACACAATCTTCTTTTCAAGCCAGTCCATGGTCTGCAGTGCAAATGGGGATCGTGTTTTATTTCGTTTTAATGGGAATTATGAGCTTTATCCATATTTTACCCGCCTATACCTTATTGTTTGTTTTAATGATGAATGTACTGAGTTATTGGCTATATTCACAAGACAAAGAAGCTGCACAATTGGGTAATCGCCGTGTGCCTGAGCAAACATTACACATCGTTAGCTTCTTAGGAGGTTGGCCTGCTGCATGGTGGGCACAACAAAAACTGAGACATAAAACACAAAAACAACCCTTTCGTAAGATTTATTTTTGTACCATATTCTTTCATTTACTTTTGATTTTGTGGCTAATTTCTCCCTTAAATGTGTTGCGGGGCTCATAAAAGTAAATTGTTTTATTAAACTTGAGAGGTATAAAAATGAATAGTTCTATCGACCAAGATCCAAATCGTACTTTAACACTTATTTTATATGTACTTTATATTGTCGCTATTTTTACAGGCGGCCTACTTGCAGTTATCGCTTTAATTATTAACTATGTAAAACGTTCCGATGTGCAAGGTTCAATTTTTGCGAGCCACTTTACATGGCAAATCAGAACATTCTGGTGGTATCTGGCTTGGAATATTATTGCCTTTCTGCCGTTTATTTTCCTGTTCTTTACAGGTGAAAATACTGATCTATTTGCAGGCGTTGCCGTTTCATCGACCGTGTTCTGTGTGGGCGTAATTGGTGCTGCGTGGATCTGGATTGTATATCGTGCAATTCGCGGCTTGATTGCTTTAAATGATAATCGCCCGATGTATCAACCTTAATAAATAAAAAAAGAGAGCTTAGCGCTCTCTTTTTTTATTCTCGAATTCTTTTAGTTTTCTTAATTGGTAGCTTGATTTTTAACTCACTGACTAAAACACCTAAAACGACTAATGCTCCACCCAGAAGAGCAATAAGCGGTAAACGCTCACCTGCAATTCGACCAATAATGCCTGCCCAAACAGGTTCTCCTGCATAGATAATTGCAGCACGTGAAGGATCAACCACACGTTGAGCCCAGTTCATCACAAATTGAATGAGTGCACTCGCTAAACCTAATGCAACCGCAATGAGTACAAGCGGCCATGAAAATGTAGGAATTGTATGTTCACCCACCACAGGCATAATTGCGAAAGAAAGTAGAGACGCCACACCAAGTTGAATGATCGTAACGCGACGCAAATTTACTTTTCCAGCAAAGTAGCTAATAAAAATAATTTCTAAAGCAATCGCAAACGACCCGAGCACTGTTAAAAGTTGCCCAAAACTTAATGTAATTTTCTCAAAACCATTGCCTGTCAATAATACAAGGCCGACAAAAGCAAGAGCAGCCCCTACCCAAGTCATAATGTGGGGAACTTTTCTAAAGATGAGCCACATTAAAATAGGAACAAGCGGAACATATAGCGCTGTTAAAAAAGCCGACTCACTACTTGGAATTGTTTGCAGACCAATCGTTTGTGTACCATAGCCTGCTGCAATAACAAGACCAATCGCACAACCTGCGCCTAAATCTTTTAAAGTGACACCTTTCATACTTTTTAAAGAAATAACAAGCAAAGTAAGAGCTGCTACCGCAAAGCGACAGCCCACAAAAAACATAGGCGACGAAAAATGCAGTGCATATTGCACCGTAAGGAATGTTCCACCCCAAATGATCGTAATCAAAATGAGTGCTAACTGTGGGGCTTTGCTTGAACTCAGGGAAATTGGTGACATACTTAAAATCATTAGAAATTGTGCAATATACTGCACATATTGCGCTATTCTTCTATTTTGTGCAATATATTGCTCATATTTTATTTACTACTTTATTTTATGAGCCAGTCGAGTACCGTTTT
Organism: Acinetobacter sp. WU_MDCI_Abxe161; assembly: GCF_025514355.1. Lineage (NCBI taxonomy): Bacteria > Pseudomonadati > Pseudomonadota > Gammaproteobacteria > Moraxellales > Moraxellaceae > Acinetobacter > Acinetobacter sp. WU_MDCI_Abxe161. The sequence goes on along the minus strand of NZ_JAHPTU010000006.1, from coordinate 6,763 downwards.
ACAGCATGTCGGCACAAATATCCGTTCATTACGGGATGAACGAGATTTAAGCCAACAAGATTTGGCTGATCAGGCAGGGGTAAGTAGACGAACAATTGCAGCTTTGGAAACAGGGCAAGTTAATATTAGCTTGGCTAAACTCGATGCGATTGCAGTCGTGTTGGGTGTAGATTTTAGAACGATTGTGAGTGCTCCTGAGCATAAAGAACAAGTCTTAGTAAATGCACTCGCTTGGCAGGGTAGTAAAGATGAGAGTAACGCTACTCTATTAGCCTCAGTTCCATCTCATACTCAAGTTGAGCTTTGGACATGGTCATTGGCAGTAGGAGAGTCTTATGTTGCTGAAGCAGACCCGGAAGGATGGCAAGAGCTTATTTATGTATTAGAAGGCGAGTTGACCATACAATTTGCAGATAGCTCAAAAACTATTGCTGCTGGTTCTTCATTTATATATGCCAGTTCAGTAACTTACACTTATATTAATAGTGGTAACCAAGTCCTTAAGTTTATTCGTAATGTGGTGTATTGATTGATTAGACTTTAAGGTTTTATAAAAAAAATTAAAAGTTTATCGGTGTAATTTTAAACAAAAAACACGGATAAGACTAAATAAGAGAAGTTATGATATTTCTTATGTAATGAAATTATTTTTAATTCGTTTTAATAGAAAAAAGATACTGAAATGAAGTTTTTATTAAGTTCACAAGATATTCAAAACTATAAATTTTTATGGCAGATTTCTAAAGAAAAATATAAGAAGCAGAAGGGGAGTATGTTTCTTATGTTTTTATTAGTAATGTTTACAGCATTCTTTACAACATTATTGCCATACTTATTAAAACTTATTATCGATTATTCTGCACAGGAATATGACTTTCCACTTGATGTTCGACTTCCATTTAATTTTTTATATCTGATCGCACTTGCTTATGCCGCAGCATGGTTAGCGAATGAGTTATGTAATTGGACAAAAAATATTTTTAGTGCTTATTTGATGGTAGATTTCAAAGGGGCACTAATTTTTGCAGGATTAAAAAATTACTTAAATCTCAAAAAAGATGAACAAGATCAAATTGAAACTGGAACCGTGATTAGTGATCTTGCAAGAGGAAGCTCTGCTTTTGGTGAGATTAATTTAACGTTACTTCTTCATTTAGGGCCAATAGTTTTTCAATTGGTTATGATTTTTACAGTTTTGTTCACGACCATTAATTTACTTTTTAGTGTCAGTTTTTTATTAGTCGCTATTGTTATTTTTGTAGTTTCTTTTTATATAAATAAAACAAGTAGTTCACTATTCGATGCTATGTATCAACAGGATAATCAAGTAAATAGCCATTTGATACATCAGATCTCAAATTCTTATGAAATTAAAGTAAAAAATGCGGTGCCTTTTCAATTATCAAAGTTTAATGACATACTAAATTCATATATCACAACCGCTAAAGATAGGAATAAGAAAATAGGGCTACTCATGATTTCCCAATTGTTCTTGATCTTTCTATTTTTACTCATTTTTATGTTATTTACAGTATTTCTTTCAACTGAAAAGCGTCTTACACCAGGTGCTTTTGTATTGATAAGTACTTATATTATTCAACTCACCAATCCCTTTCTGGCTGTTTCCCAAAGCCTTATGCGTTTAAATGGAAATTTTGTCGCCTTAGCAAAATATCGACAATATTTTAATCTTAATAAAGAGCAATATACGTATTCTGCTGTTAAAGACTCCGAAATTCTCTTCCAATTTATAAATGCTCAATTCTTATTAGGAAAAAGAGCCGTAGATCATTTTAATTTAACAATATTAGCCAATAAAACATATGTCGTAATTGGTCAAACAGGGTTAGGTAAAACTTCCCTGATGAATTATTTAATGGGTGTGTATCAGATTCAATCAGGAAAGCTTTTGTATAAAGGTGTTGATATTAGTCATCACTTTTCTAAGTATATTTTTGATGAAGTGGTTTATGTTGCACAGCAACCTGTTATTTTTCCTTATTCTTTAAGAGAGAATTTGGTCTATAACTCACAGTATATATATGAAGATTCTTGCTTACTTCAAATGCTTGAGCAGTTTAATTTATTACATATTCTGAAAAAGCATCAACTCACACTCGATGATGATCTCACTGAAATTTATAAAAATTTTTCAGGAGGAGAAAAACAAAGAATTTGTATTCTTCGTGGTCTTTTGGCTCGTCCTCAACTCATGATTTTAGATGAACCGACAGCGGCTTTAGACGTAGACACTGCAAAAAATATACTTAAATATATTCAGCAAGTCGTTCCCTCCGTAATCATGATTACACATTCCCCTTATGCAATGGAACTTGCGGATGAGGTAATTGATTTAGAAAAGTTATTAAACTAAAGATTATCAAAATAAAAAAGAGCCTAAACCGGCTCTTTTTTTACATCTTAAAAATTAAAGACGGTTTTCATCTAACAACAGCTGAGCTTCACGAAGGTTTAAAGTACCTTCATAAATTGCGCGGCCTGTGATTGCACCTAAAATACCCGGTTGGCCTTTTAAGTTGCGAACGTCATCAAGGTTAGTTACACCACCTGAAGCAATCACGGGTAAGCCTGAGTATTGAGCCAAGTTTACAGTTTGCTCAACATTTACGCCTTGCATCATGCCATCACGAGCAATGTCTGTATAAACAATGCTAGACACGCCTGCATCTGCAAAGCGTTTTGCTAAGTCAGTTGCTTTCACATCAGTAACGTTTGCCCAGCCGTCAGTTGCAACCATACCATTCATGGCATCAATACCAACAATGATGTGACCAGCAAAACGCTTACAAGCTTCTTCTACAAATTCAGGCTCTTGAACTGCTTTTGTACCGATAATGACAAAAGTCACGCCAGCTTCTAGGTAGTGTTCAATCGTTTCTAATGAACGAATACCACCACCAATTTGAATTGGTAATTCTGGCTGAGCTTTAGCAATTGCTTCAACAACAGGCTTATGAATTGGGGTACCTGCGAAAGCGCCATTCAAATCAACCAAATGCAAACGACGTGCGCCTTCATTTACCCAATGCTGGGCAGTTGCAACCGGATCGTCAGAGAAAACGGTATCGTCTTCCATACGCCCTTGTTTTAAACGCACACATTTACCATCTTTCAGGTCAATTGCTGGAATGATTAGCATGCTTCCGCTCCTTGCTTCATCATGATTATGAAATTGTGCACATCTTAGCAAAGTATTGATCAATCGCTAAGCCTTAGAAAAGACTTTTATAACTTTACGTTTGAAGTGCGGTTTGAATGGTTTGTGAAATATGAACGGGCAATAGATTTTGTTTTCTGAGTGCTTCAAATACCAATAATGCAGCATACGCATCCGCGGCGGCATAATTGATTTGCTGTGATGTGAGTGGTTTTCGTGCCCAATTTGAAGTTCCGACTTTCTTCGACTTTGCAAGATACTGCCCAAATAACAAGGCTACTGCTTTTTGTATTCCCATTTGCTGTTTAAAACCAAAGTGACTGAATCCTTTAGCAAGGTCGACACAACTTTCTAGCTCTATACCTTTTTTATGAAAAATGTGCTTATCATTTTTAAGGCCAAAGCCGACTTTAATTTGTTTTTGGTTCGACAAGATGGGCTGCAAGAATTTTAAAGTTGATGAATTAACATGAAATAAATAGGCCTTTTGTGTTGTAGCAAGTTGAATCAAATGTGGACCAGTTGAGATTTCGCCCACTTGAAATGTAGGCTTGGATTCAGAATCAAATCCTAAAAAGGTAGCTGCTTTTAATTCTTCTTCAATACTTTTGCATTGTTCGCTATTTTCAATCACCACAATATTGTGGTGGTTAAGATTTTCAAAAGGAGGGAGCTGCTGAATAGAGGCTTTATCAAGGAGGGCAAAGGCTTCGGACATATTTAACAGCGTACAAATGAATTGGGCTATTCACTTTATATATGAATAAAGCCTAGAGAACTAGGCTTTATGACTGTCTTTAAAAATTATTCAGACTGAGATGGGCTACCGATCACAATACTTTCGCTTTTCTCGACATAACCTTCATAGGTAGGAGCCATGATTGTGGCAACAATAGCAAAAATTACTGCAAGTGGAATAAGCGCAATATAAATCCAGCCTAAAACACGTTCCCAGCTTGGTGTTGGACGCTTGGGTCCATAATTATTAGTGCCTTCTGTTCCTTTGGCACAGAATAAATAAACCGCAAAGCCAATATTCACAAGGGGTATTAGCATGAGTAAAGATAACCAACCTGTATTATTGCGGTCATGCAAACGGCGAATAGTAAATACGAAGCTAATATAAATACCGACGATATAGAGAATGGCAATAGAGACTATGCCCGGCGCAGTAAAGCCTGGAGCGCCCTCGTTTTGTGTAAGTCCGAAAGTAAAAATAATAAGTAGAACAACAGCAGTGAGGGATAGCGTAAATAAGAAGGTCCAAGCAGCGTAAGAGAGTCGCCCAAAACGTCCATTTGCCTTAAAGGGCGAATCTTGTTGAAGGGGCTGATTTTCAAAAGGTGAATTCATTTTGTTTTCCTGATCATTTGGTTTTATTTAAAAGTATAAATATTCAATATCTTGTTGGATAAAATATCATTCTATAAATGATTGGTTGTTATTATAAATAAAAAAAAAGATCAGGCCATCTCGACCTGATCTTTTTTAGTTTTTAAATCAGATTAAATATTCCATTCCACAAAGTTTTTCAGTAACTGCAAACCAGCAGTGTGACTTTTCTCTGGGTGGAATTGAGTCGCGAATAAATTATCTTTGTGAATGGCTGTGCAGAAATTCACGCCGTAGTCACATGTTGCAGCTACTACGCTTTCATCTTTAGGTTCAACATAGTAGCTATGTACAAAGTAAAAACGAGCATTTTGTTCGATGTTGTTCCACATTGGATGGCTCGGGTCCAGTTGGTGAACCTGATTCCAGCCCATATGCGGCACTTTTAAACCTTCCATTTGAGGAAAGTGTTTTACCACACCATCAAAAATACCAAGCGCGTCTACACCGCCATTTTCTTCTGAGCTTTGTAGTAGCGCTTGCATGCCTACACAAATCGCAAGAACTGGCTTATTAAAAGCAGCTTGGCGTACGACTTCATCAATACCTGCTTCACGCATGCCTTGCATACAGTCACGCATTGCGCCAACACCCGGAAAAACAATTTTGTCGGCTTGTGCAATTAACTTTGGATCATTGGTCACATCGACTGTAGCGCCCACATGCTCAAGTGCTTTAGCTGCTGAGTGTAGATTGCCCATGCCATAATCAAGTAACGCGATACGTGTCATTAGAGGCTACCTTTTGTCGATGCAATCGTGTTTTCTGCACGTGGATCAACTTCACATGCCATACGTAAAGCACGAGCAAGTGCTTTAAAAACACTTTCGATTTGGTGGTGGCTATTTTTACCTTTTAAGTTATCGATGTGTAAGGTCATAAGTGCATGGTTTACGAAGCCTTGGAAAAACTCAGAAAATAAATCCACATCAAATGTACCGATGCGTGCACGGGTAAATGGAATATCCATAAATAATCCCGGACGACCAGATAAATCGACAACTACGCGAGATAAAGCTTCGTCTAATGGTGCATAAAAATGACCATAGCGTTTTAAACCTTTTTTATCACCTAAAGCTTGCGCAAAAGCTTGTCCAAGCGTGATACCACAGTCTTCTACAGTGTGGTGATCATCAATCTCGAGGTCTCCATCACAATGAATATCGATATCAAATAAGCCATGTCGCTTGATTTGATCAATCATATGGTCTAAAAATGGAACTCCAGTGTTTAGTGTGCCTTGACCAGTACCGTCGAGATTTAAACGAACTCGAATTTTGGTTTCATTGGTATTTCTAACCACTTCACTGATACGTTGCGTCATGGACACGTTCCTCAAAAAACGTCAAAAATGATTGGATGTTAACGACAATTTCGCTGTGACGAATTCGTGACAGCATCATAGTTTGCTCAGGAGGGTTAATCAATGCCTATTACCGTACATGCTTATAGTTCTCTAGATAATTCAGAGATCCGCGATCAGCTTGAGCGTTTGTATGATACAAGTCCGGAGTTTGGTGACGGGCACGATGCGATTGAACAACTTGAACAAGATTTACAACAGTATACCACGCTATACACTGCTGAATTTAACACCAAAATTATAGGTGCAATTTGGTCTTCAGGACAAGGTGAAAGCAAGGTTCTTGAATACATTGTTGTGCACCCTGCTAACCGTGGTCGTGGGGTAGCTGAGCGCTTAGTTGAAGAAGCTTGTCGTATGGAAGAGTCAAAAGGCGTTAAAACTTTTGAACCGGGCTGTGGCGCGATTCATCGTTGCTTGGCGCATATTGGTAAATTACATCACTAACAGCCTCTATTCTTATGTAGCTGTGATTTAAAAATAATCACTTGTTACAAAAAATACGGAAGTTGCTTGACGTCTTCTTACAAACATTGTTTAATACGCCCACTTCGGCGTGATAGCTCAGTAGGTAGAGCAACGGATTGAAAATCCGTGTGTCCCCAGTTCGATCCTGGGTCTCGCCACCATTATTTGTGTTTTCAATCCCTGATCCCATCAGGGATTTTTTTTAAGTATAAAAAATACTCATTTAAATCAGAAACTCAGGATAATAGTTGACTATTGTTCTGAGATACGGCTTAATACAGGCCATCGGCGTGATAGCTCAGTAGGTAGAGCAACGGATTGAAAATCCGTGTGTCCCCAGTTCGATCCTGGGTCTCGCCACC